>JBKKAI010000001.1:0-2844 GCA_046714815.1 Terriglobia bacterium
ACCTGCAGGTCGCGCTCGGCCTTCTCCAGCTCGATGCGCAGGTCCTTCAACGCGTTCCGGTTGCCCTGGAAGATTTCGTTGACCTGGCGCATCTGCGCTTCGGAAATACCCGCTTCGCTCATCGCCCTTTCGATGCCGATGGGACCGAAGGCGAACGGGAAATAGTCCGGGCTCTTTTGGGCGGCGGCCGATGCAGCCAGGGCGGTCAGCAGAATCAAAAGTCGGATCATTACCGGAAAAATCCTTGTCGGGAAAATCATTGGCGGGAAACCTCCTGGCGTGGAACGCCTCGATCTTGGGCCGTGAGGCCGTCGAGAACGAGTAAAGCAATCGGAGACACGGAGCGGGCTTCGTGCTGGTTGAGTGTGCCGTAGACTTCGCGGAGAAAGCGGTCGTCGGCGCTGTGTGTGGCGGCAGCGACCGGGAGCGGAATGCTCCGGGTTGCCGGCTGGATGGGAGGCACGGGCCGCGCGAGCAGCAGCACGGCGATCGCCATCAGAGCGGCCAGCGCGAAAGCGGCGGCCAACCCGGAGCGAATGCTCCGGGTCGCCAGCCGTTGCGGCGGCCGCGCCGGTTGCAAGCCGCCATCCACAATCTCGCCGCGCCACCGCAGCCAGAAGGGTTCCGGCAGCTCATTCAAGGCATAGGCGCCGCGGCACTCGTCCCGCCGGGCGCCCAGCGCCGTGACAGCGGCGGCGCACTGGCCGCAGGCCGCCACGTGCGCGGCTTCGCGCGAGCTGTGAGCGCCGTAGCTCGCCCGCAGCAGCCCGTCAAAATCAAGATGCGCGTGGGCCATAGAATTCCCTCAATTCGCGGCGCAGGCCGCACAACGCGCGGTTCAGGTGCGACTTTACCGTCCCAACGTTCATCGCCAGGTGATCGGCAATCTGCTCCAGCGAGTAATCCTCGTAGTGGCGCAGAACGAATACCGCGCGCTGGCGCGGTGACAGGCGCCCGAGCGCGCGCAGAAGACGATGGCCGGCTTCGCGCGCCAGAAACTCGCGCTCCGGCGAGACCGATGAAGACGGACGATGGACGGCGGCGGCTGTTTCCAGCCCGAGGCGCTGCCGCCACCATTTCCACTTGCGGCTGCGCAGCCGGTCCAGGCACAGGTTCGTGGCCAAGCGAGCGATCCAGCGCCGCTGCCCTTCGGCATCGGCCGGACAGCGGTCGAGCGCGGTGAGGGCGCGCAGGAACGAGTCCTGCGTCGCGGTAGCGGCCTCGTCGGCGTCGCCCAGCAGGCGTAGGGACAGCCGGAACACCAGCTTCTGGTGCGCGGCCACCAGGTCTTCGAGCGCCACGGGGATCGCCTTTGCCCGCGGCACGGCCGCTACCGCCAGTTGTATCTCCCCGGTCATCACTTCACCTGACTAAAACGAGACAGACCGGAAAAAGTTTACACGCATCGTGGGGGGAACTGCGGACTGGCGACTGCGGACTGGCGACTGGCTACGGCGTCCACCAGAAGCCAGGTCTTCATTCTCGGCCTTGAGTCCGGCGGCCAGCCCTTCCTGGTCATCGCCTACCCAGACCACGCGGAAGGCAGCCTCCTGGCCGGTGAGCATATTCTTGAGGCCCAGGTTCTGGCCGGCGGCCAACCCTCCGAGGGCGGCCAAGGATGCGCCGGAGCTGCTGACATCGCGGACTTCGCCTTCGCTCCATTCCGCCTGGTCGCCCCCGGCGCGAAAGGCAACCGGCACCAACAGCGGCACGCGCAGCGCCCGGCGCAGGTTGCTGTCCAACGCCACCGAGGCTTGCAGAATCGGTTCCTTGGCGCGCGATATCAGGATGCGGTTCATCGCGCCGAGCAGCAGCACCGGCCGGATGGGGCGATGATAATGCAGCGCCTCGCTGACTTCCGTCAGCGGCTGGGCCTGGCTGGTGAGCACCACCACCAGCGTGGAGGTAAGCGCCACGTGCGCGCCCACCACCTCGAGAAGCTTGGCCACAGGCGCCGCCGAAGCGTCACCATCGAGCAGGATCACGTCCCACGAGTGCCGCTGGAGGTTCTCCAGCAGCGCCGCCGGGCTGGGACAGTGGACCGGTTGCAGGCCCGCCCCTCCGAAGATCGTTTCCACGGACTGGCGCCGGCTCTCCGACGTCGTGGACAACAGAACTGTCTGAATCCCTGTTTTGACTGGCGCTTCACTCATCGGCTTTTCATGTTAACAGTCCGCAGCCTGCTCGTTCAAGTGAATGCGACTTCCCGGTTTCGGAATCGCGAACACACCGCTCAGATGGCTGCGCCGCCACAAAGTCCCCGGGTTACCGCCCTCCGAAGTCGCAAAAGGAGCGGGCATGATGAACCGCCTCTGCCGCGCTGTCGTTCCCCTGGGCCCGTAACGCGGTGATCAGATTCTGCCACGGCTCCGCGAGGCACGGATTTGTGGCCAGCGCGCGGCGCCATAGCTGGATTGCTTCATCGAGCCGGTTGCGACTGCCGAGGATCGCTCCCAGGTTCACCAATGCCACGGCGTTGTGCGGTGCGCGATCGAGCACGGCGCGGTAAAGCGCCTCGGCCCGCGCGAGGCCGGCCTGTCCCTGGTAGAGGTGAGCCAGGCGGGCCTGAGCGTCCGGATCTTTCGCAACCCGTTCCAGCAGGCGAATCGCCTCGTCCTGCTGGCGGCGGTCGCCGGTCCGGAGGAACATCTCGGCATAGGCGAGGCCGATCTCGCGGTCGCCGGCGTCGGCCGGCGCGAAGCCCACCAGTCGCCAGGCCGCCGGCGGTTCAGACGATTCAGACGCCGGGCGCCCGGCCCGCGGGATACTGTGGTCTGTCAGAACGCCGTGGCCCCCATCCGTAACGCGGCCCTTCGGCATGTGGCATGCGGCGCAGTCCTGGCC
>JBKKAI010000002.1:0-3481 GCA_046714815.1 Terriglobia bacterium
CGTTCACGCAGGCGCTGCGGGCTGCGCCCGGCCCGCCGGCGCCGGATAACGAGCCGTACTGGCTCACCATCAAGCGCCACTTCCCGCTCGAAGACGGTCTCATTTATCTGAACGCGGCCAACGTCTGCCCCGCCTCACGGCCGGTGATGGACCGCCATCTCGAGTTTCTGCGCGACTTCCACGCCAACCCTTCGTTCCAGAACCGCGACAAGTACGCGCCGCTGCAGGAGCGGCTGCGCTCGAAGCTCGCCGCGCTGGTGCGCGTCACAGCCGACGAAATCGCCATCACCCGCAATACCAGCGAAGGCAGCAACGTCGTCGTCCGCGGGATTGATCTGAAGGCGGGCGATGAGATTGTCATCACCAGCCACAACCACCCTTCGAACAACCACTCCTGGAAAGTGCGCGCGCGCCGCGAGGGGCTGGTGGTGAAGACGGTGGCCGTGCCGGTCCCGGCGCGCAGCCGCGACGAGCTGGTTTCGGGCTTTGAGAAGGCCATTACGCCGCGCACGCGCGTCCTCGCCGTGACCCACGTCACCAATACCACCGGGATCCACTATCCGGCGAAAGAAATCGCCGCGCTGGCCCGCCGCCATGGAATCTGGATGCACCTGGACGGCGCGCAGACCCTCGGCGCGCTCGACCTCGACCTGCGGGACATCGGTTGCGACTCCTATTCGGCGAGCGCGCACAAGTGGCCGATGGGGCCGCTCGAAGCCGGCGTCCTCTACGTGCGCGCCGAGCGCATCCGCGAGCTGTGGCCTTCCATTGTCACCGCCGGCTGGTCCGAGGAGCTGAAAGGCGCGCGCAAGTTTGAAGTGCTGGGACAGCGCGACGATCCGCGCATCGTGGCCTTCGAGGCCGCCGTGGATTTTCTCAGCCTGGTGGGTATGAAGCACGTGGAGGCTCGCGTCCGCGCGCTGGCCGCGCGCCTCAAGCACCGGCTCGGAGAGATACCCGGGTTGCAGCTCAAGACCAACGTCGAGCCGGAGCTTTCGCTCGGCGTCGTGAAATTCCATCTTCCGGCCGCGCCGATCGAGAGCGCCTACAACACGTTGTGGACCCGGCACCGCATCTCCGGCGCTATGACCGCGGCCGGTGACGCTCAGGGCATCCGCCTCTGTCCCCACATTTACAATTCCGTGGAGGAGCTTGACCGCGTGGCCGCGGCCGTGCGGGAGCTGGCCGGTTAGATGGGCCGGCCGCCGGACTGCCGCATCGTCCTGGTGCGGCCGCGCAACCCGCTGAACATCGGCGCGGTGGCGCGGGCCATGGCCAACTTCGGCTTTCGTGACCTGGTGGTGGTGGACCCCTTCGCTCCGGCGTGGCGCGAGGCGCGCTCCGCCGTGGGCGCGGTGGCGGTGCTCGAAGCCGCCCGCGCGGTTCCGGCGCTTCCGCAGGCCCTTGACGACAGAACGTTTGTTGTCGGCACGACGACGGGCAGGCGCCGCTCGCAGGTGATGGCGCTGCGCTCGGGCCGCGCCGACCTGGTTTTGCTGCCGGAACTGGCGGAGAGAATCGCCGGCGAAAAAGCGGCGCTGCTGTTCGGCCCGGAGAACACGGGGTTGTCGAACGAGCACTTCGCCTTCTGCCACCTGCTGGCGCGCATTCCCACCGACGCCGCCTGCCCCTCGATGAACCTGGCGCAGGCCGTCGCGCTGTGCTGTTTCGAGCTTTCGCGCGCCAAAGCGCCGGCCGCGCGTGCCGCAACCCGGAGCATACGCTCCGGGTCGGCGCGCGCTCCGGCCGAGCAGGTCGAGCAGCTCCGCGCCGAAATGGAAGAGATGTTATGCGCGGTGGGATACCTGCCGTTCCCCGTGCGCCGGAGCGACACTCCGAAGCTGCGCCGCTTTCTGCTGCGGCTCAGCCTCAACAGCCGCGACCTGGACACGCTGCGCGGCATGCTGGCCAAGGTGCGCTGGAAACTGGAACAGCTCAGCGGACGCCGATCGTGACCGTGACATGGGACCCCGAAGCGATGTCGTTGTGACATGTTATAGTCAGTGGTGATGCGAAAAACAATGTTTCTGTTGGCCGCGCTCTGCGTGGCCGCCGCAGACGGGGCGGCGCTGGACGCCAAGCCGAACTTCAGCGGAAAATGGGTGCTGGACGCCGCGAAAAGCAACCTCGGCCCCGTCGAGCGCGTGGACTTGGTCCAGCACGCCGGCAAGCAGATCCGGCAAACCATCTCCGCGACAGTGGGGCAGGCGCAGCACAATACCGTCCTGGTCTACACCACCGACGCAAAAGTGAACACCAACACGGTGGGACCCGGCCGGGCGATGAAATCGAAAGCCACCTGGGCCGGATCAAAACTGGTGATCGAGTCGAAGGCCGAGTTGCGCGGGAGCGCGGCCGAGTCCAAAGAGACTTGGGAGCTTTCCGCCGATGGAAAAGTGCTGACGGTGATGCGCGAGATGAAAACGCTCCAGAGCGCCGCCAGCCACAAGCTGATTTTCAACAAACAATGAGGAGACAGGCGATGAAGAAAGTCTTGATGCCCGCGGCGCTGCTCGCGGTGATGTTGCTGGCCGCTTCGATCGCAGCGCCCGGCCAGGAGGCCAAGCCGGACTTCACCGGGAAGTGGGTGCTCGACGTCGCCAAGAGCGAGTTTGGGCCTCTGCCGGCGCCGGAAAGCCAAGTCAACGAGATTGACCACAAAGAGCCGAAAATCAAGGTTGCCACCACCAGCCGCGGGTCGCAGGGTGAACGCAAGACCGAGCGCAACCTGACCACCGACGGTGAGGAGAACACCAATGCCGGCTTCGGGGGCAGCCAGGCGAAATCGCGCAGCAAATGGGACGGCAAGCGCCTGGTGACCGAGTCCACCACCGAAAACCCGAACTTCGGAAAGATCGAGATCAAGGAAGTCTGGGAACTGGCTGAGGACGGCAAGCAGTTGACTGTGGCGCGCGACTTCAAGTCGTCGCAGGGCGATGCCAACCAGAAGATGATCTTCAAGAAAGAATAATTCCGATCCGCCCGGCATGAGCACACCGCTGCGCCTGGCACTGGTCGGCTGCGGCCACGTTTCCCAATTCCACCTGGCCGCCTGGAAGCGGATTCCCCAGGCGCGCGTGGAGGCCGTGGCCGATATCGAGGAATCGCGCGCCCGCCGCCGCGCCGAACAGCATGGCATCGCGCGGGTCTTCACCGAATACACGGAGATGTTCGACCAGGTCCGGCCCGACGCGGTGGACATCTGCGTCGGCCCCGGGCTGCACCTGGAAGTAGTGCGCGAGGCGGCGGCGCGCGGCATCCACATCAGTTGCCAGAAGCCGATGGCCGAAACGATGGACGACGCCCTGGAGATGATCCGAGTGGCGGAAACAGCCGGTGTGCGGCTGTTCATCCACGAGAACTGGCGCTGGCGAGCATGGTTCCGCGAAATCCGCGGCGTGCTCGACTCGGGAGCGCTTGGCGCCCTCCATTACAGCCATTATGGCGCCCGCATCACCGGCACACTCCCTACGCCGGAGCA
>JBKKAI010000003.1:0-3341 GCA_046714815.1 Terriglobia bacterium
AATTGCGGATCGGCGACCAGCGCGAAACTGCACGAGATCTCCTCATTGCGAACTAACGCCGGCAGATTTCCTACGTGGTCCGAGTGACAGTGCGTGACGATGAGCAGATCAACCGCGGCGCCGCCAAGGATGGCTTCGATCTGTTCCTGGATGGGCGAGTGGGTGATGTTCCTGCCTTTGACGCGGCCGTCCGTCACCCGGCTGCTGGCCCGTTTCCCGCCGTCGATCAAAATGCTCTTGCCATCGGCAAGACACAAAACGGAATCGCCGTATTCAATTGCACCGACATCGAGTAAATGGACTTCGAGATCCGCCATAGCGCGCGAGTCTATCACGGAAATACTTCGTTTTCGGCGATTCCGGCGTCCGCGCGATTTGAGAACGAACCAGCCTTTCGCAGCCGGAGTTTGCGCTTTTGATTGGCGTCAGCGTAAAGACACTTCAAAACTGGGAGCAGGACCGCCGCCGCCCCACCGGACCCGCAGCCGCGCTATTGAGCATTATTGCGCACGAACCACAGTTGGCGGTGAAGGCGATTCATCGGGCGTAGATATGGCAGGTCGCTGCCCTTTGGGTGCGCGCCGCGACTACTTCACGACCACCTTCTCCAGGTTTTCCTCGGGCTCCGGAAATTTCATATCCAGGTCTTCGAGCGCCTTGACGATGGCGCCGGCGATCACCAGGTCGCGGTACCACTTGGCATTGGCGGGGACAACGAACCAGGGCGCCCATTTGGTGCTGGTCTTCTCGATTGCGTCCTCATAGGCGTCCATGTACTCGTCCCAGTGCTCGCGCTCCTTCAGGTCGCCCACGTGGAACTTCCATCGCTTCTCCCGATCGGCCAGGCGCGCCTCCAGGCGCTCTTTCTGCTCCTTCTTGGAAATGTGCAGGAAGAACTTCAGGATCGTGGTGCCGGTGTCCGCCAGCAGGCGCTCGAAGTCGTTGATCTGCGAGTAGCGGGCGCGCCAGACCTTGGGCCGAACGAGCCCATGGACACGCACTACCAGCACGTCCTCGTAATGACTGCGATTGAAGATCACCATTTCGCCGGCGCCCGGCACGTGCGGGTGCACCCGCCAGAGAAAATCATGATCGAGGTCGGCCTCGGTGGGCTTCTTGAATGACGCGACCTTCACGCCCAGCGGGTTGACGCCTTCGAAAACCTTGCGGAGCGTGCCGTCCTTTCCCGAAGTGTCCATCCCTTGCAGCACGACGAGCAGCTTGTGTTTGTGCTCGGCATAGAGCAGCTCCTGCAGTGTCTCGATCCGCTCGTTCAGTTTGGCCAGCCGCTCGCGGCCGGCTTGCTGGCCGCCGCGAAAGCCACCGGTGTCGCCCGGATCGTGCTTTTTCAGCTTCAGTCGCCTGCCGGGTTTCACCCTGCAGCGCTCAAATTGGTCGTTCTTCATGCGCTCTTTCCTCCGCCTCTGCTGGCGCCAGGCTGCCAACCCACACATTCTACTCTTGAAACCGGACCGGCCCAAAGAGACCTCAGGGCGGCTGGTACCCCTGGGACTTTTGTTCCAAAGATTTAGCCGCCGGTTCCATTGCCCGTTTTTGCGGGCTGCGCGATTATTCCTCATGGAGAGCGCCATGAGAAGCAAAGACGAACGCGGCTTTACCCTGATCGAGTTATTGATCGTCGTGGGAGTGCTCATTATTCTCGGCGCGATCACCGTCCCGCTGCTGGCCAGGGCACGGATGGCGGCCAATGAGGCCAACGCCGTCGGAACGATCCGGCTTCTGGTGCGCTCGCAGCACGCTTACGTGCTGGCGTTCAACCAGTCGTACAGCCCGGACCTGTACTCGCTGGGACCGGTGCCGCCGGGCGCAGCGCCAACTCCGGGGCGGGCCGACCTGGTGGATATCGTGATCTCCGGCTCAACCCTGGGGAACGGCACGTTTACCCGTCAGGGGTATTCCTTCACCTATACCGCGGCCGGGAGTTTCCCCAATATCGGCGCATATACGTTGACCGCGGTGCCCGTGGTTCCCGACTCGACGGGGCGCCGGCGGTTCTACACGGATCAGACCTCGCTTGTCCGGTTTAACCTGGCCGGTCCGGCGGGCCCCGCGGACCCGCTGCTCAGCAACTAGGCTCGCTGCCCGGAAAATTCCCGCGAAGGCCCTTCGCAGCCCGGGCACGGGCAAGAATGCCTGTGCCACGCACCCCCTATAAGCAGAATTTATGCGGAAGCGCGTTGACATAAGCGCCAATGGGGGATACGCTTGCTGGAACGCCTATGAACGGCTCAAATATCCTGCTGGAATGCTTGCGCCATGAGGGCGCCGACGTGTTGTTCGGCTACCCCGGCGGCGTGGTGCTGCCCTTTTACGACAAGCTGCTGGACGCGCAGCACCTTCTGCATGTGCTGGTCCGGCACGAGGAGAACGCCTGTTTCGCCGCCGACGGCTTTGCCCGCGCCAGTGGCCGCGTGGGCGTCTGCATGGCCACCTCCGGTCCCGGCGCCACCAACCTGGTGACCGGGCTGACCAACGCCATGATGGACTCTATCCCCATCGTCGCGCTGACCGGCCAGGTTTCGACCAGCCTGATCGGCAACGATGCGTTCCAGGAGGCCGACACCGTCGGCATCACGCGTCCCTGCACCAAGCATAACTACCTTGTGAAGGACCTGCGCGAGCTGCCGAAGACGATCAAGGAGGCATTCTATATCGCCCGCACCGGCCGGCCCGGCCCGGTGCTGGTGGACGTGCCGAAGGACATCTTTCTGGGCGAGGCCGACTTTTCCTATCCCGACAGCGTCAACCTGCCGGGCTATAAGCCAACCACCGAAGGCCACGACGGGCAGATCAAGAAAGCGGCCGAGGTCATCTGGGACGCCCAGCGGCCGGTGCTCTACGCCGGCGGCGGCGTCATTTCCTCCGGCGCCGGCCCGCTGCTGAAGGAAATGGCCGAGCTTCTGAATGTGCCGGTGGGGCTCACGCTGATGGGCCTGGGCGCGCTGTCGGCCGATCACCCGCTGTTCAACGGCATGCTGGGGATGCACGGCACGCTCTCGGCCAACCGCGCGATGGTCGAAACCGACCTGATGATCGCGGTCGGCGTGCGCTTTGACGATCGCGTCACCGGCAGGCTCGAAGCCTTCGCCAAGCACGCCCGGATCATCCACATTGATATTGACCCGGCCGAGATCGGCAAAAACGTAAAAGTGGATGTGCCCATCGTCGGCGATGTCAGCCGCGAGCTGGAAAAGCTGAACCGGCGGCTGGCCGAGACGCGCGAATCGCCCGCGGGCGGAGCAAAGCGTCGCGCCGTGCGCGGCGCGTGGCTGGAAAAGGTCCACGGCTGGCTGCGGGAGCACCCGCTCGGCTACGAAGAC
>JBKKAI010000004.1:0-2753 GCA_046714815.1 Terriglobia bacterium
GGTGGAGGTGCCGCCCATGTCGAAGCTGATGAGGCGCGCGATGCCGGCGCGACGCGCCACCGCGCCTGCGCCTACCACGCCGCCCGCGGGTCCGGACAGCACGGTGCGGACCGGTTCGCGCGCCGCCACCGAGGCGGCCGTGATTCCGCCGCTCGACTGCATCACCCGCAGCGAGCCTCCGCCGCGCCGCGCCTTCAGCCACTTTTCCACGCCGCGAAGATACGCGGCCATCCGCGGCGCCAGGTAGGCATTGATCACCACCGTCGAGGCGCGCTCGTATTCACGAAACTCCGGCAGGACCTGGTGAGAGACCGATAGGGGCACGCCCTCCCCGGCCAGCGCCGCGGCCACGGCGCGCTCGTTGGCCGGATTCGCGAAGGAGAACAGCAGCGATAGCGCCACCGCTTCGGGCCTGGCCGCGCCGACCGCCGCCACCAGCCTTTCGAGCGCCGCGGGTGTGACCGGCGCCAGGATCCCGCCATCCGGCGCGGTGCGCTCGGCAATGCCGAAGCGCAGGTGGGCGGGCGCCAGCGGCGGCACGGGCGTTGCGAACAGATCGTAGAGATTGGGCCGCGCCTGGCGGCCGATGGCCAGCGTGTCTTCAAAACCGGCCGTGGTGATGAAGGCCACGCGCGCTCCCTTGCGCTCGATCAGAGTGTTGGTTCCGACCGTGGTCCCGTGCAGGACTTCGGCGTGCTCGGCCGGCCGCGCCACCTGCCCCACGACGCCGCGAATGGCTTCGGACGGGTCGCGCGGCGTGGAAAACACCTTGCAGACGCGCAAGGCCCCGTCTTCCAGGTAGACGCAATCGGTGAACGTGCCCCCGGTATCAATCGCCAGGCGTCTGGTCCCGGTTCCCGCGCCTTGGTGGCTCAAACAGGCTCGTGGGCGACGATCTCTTCCTTGCGGGCGTCCCAATACAGTTTCTTTCCGCTTCGCTCGGCCTGGGCGGCCATGATGCTGGCCACCGAATGCGCGTAGCCCGCGCGGACATTGCCGTTCGGCTCTTTGCGGCTGCGGATGCACTCCAGCCAGTTCTTCATGTGGTGAACACCGGCGGGGGAAGCTTCGAGCGGAGCATCGGCGGCAATCTTCGCCGCGCCCTTGCCACCGGCGCCGGTGATGCGCGGCTTGCGTTGCGCATCGCCGGCCAGGCCCACGCCCATCATGTCCAGGGTGCCGTTGACGCCGTAGTAGCGCGAGCCGCCGGGGAAGTCGTTGCCGAACGAAGTCGAATAACTCACCAGGAAGCCCTTCGGGTAGGTGAGCACCGCCTGAAAGGTGTCGGAGTTTTCGCGGCCGTCCTTCCACACGAACACACCGCCGGTGGCGGTGACGCTGCGCGGGAAGGAGTCGTCCATCACCATGTGCACGGCGTCAATGGCGTGGCTCATCCACTGGTCGGGAATGCCGCTGGAAAAATCACGATACAGGCGGAACTCGAAGTAGGCGCGCGGGTCGAACGGGCGGTGCGGCTTGGCCAACAGCCAGCGCTTCCAGTCGGTGTCTTCCTCGCGGATCTGTTCCACCTGCTTGCGCCCGCGCCAGCGCGGCCCATGGTAGTTGCTGGCGATTTCGATTTTGCTGATGGTTCCGAGCACGCCGGAGCGCACCAACTCGGCGGCGGCCATGTTCATTCCGGAGCTGCGGCCCTGTGTGCCGATCTGCACCACCTGGCTGGAATTTTTCACGGCGCGGCAGGCGTCTTTCGCCTCCTGCAGGACGTTGGCCATCGGCTTCTCGCAGTAACAATCCTTGCCGGCCTTGACCACTTCCATGAGCAGCCGGGCGTGCTGGAAGTCGCCGGTGGAGATGATCACCGCGTCCAGGTCCTTCAGCGCCAGCATCTCTTCCAGGTATTTGAACTTGCGGGGCTCGCGGCCGTACTGCTGGGTCACGGTGGCGGCGCCGCGCTCGCGGTGGCCGGTCCACAGGTCACAGACCGCGGTGACCTCGGCATTGAGCGGCCCGGCGAACTCGTGGACGTCGCGCAGCAGCGCGTGCCCGCGGTCCCCCGGGCCGACGTGGCCGATCGAGATCCGGTCGTTCGCGCCGACCACGCGGCGGGCGGCCGACGCGGGCAGCGCGGCGAACGTGCTGGCGGCCAGCGCGGAATTCCGGACAAAGCTGCGGCGGGTGATATCTAGTTCCGACATTTTGACCTCCAAAGACGATGCTGTGAAATGTACACGAAAGCCGGCCAAAAGAAAACCACCCGCGGTGGTATCATCAAGATATGTCAAGCCGACTGAGTCTCCTGTCCGTTCTGGCCTTGACCGGCCTTCTCCTGGCCCACGGCAGCAAGCCCTGGCCGGTCCCGGAAGAAGAGCGTGCCCGAAAGAATCCGGTGGCCTCGAATGAGGCTTCGCTGAAAGAGGGCAAGGCCCTGTACGAAACCAATTGCGCCTTGTGTCACGGCGAGAAGGGCGATGGAAAAGGCAAGGCCGCCAAGTCGCTCCCGGTCAAGCCGGAAGAGTTCACCCACGCCTCAATGATGGAGAAGATGGCCGACGGCGAGCTCTTCTACAAGATGTCAGAGGGCCGCATGCCGATGCCCGGTTTCAAAAGCAAGCTCACCGAGGAGCAGCGCTGGCAGCTAGTGAACTACGTTCGGACGTTTGCCAAGAAAGCTCCCGCCAAGAAGGGCGACGCCGCGAAGAAAACACCTGCGCACCACTAGGCTAGGGGCAATACCGTTCACTTAAGCGAAAGGTGTTACAGATGCGTAAAGTGCGCGATCCTGGGAGCGCGGG
>JBKKAI010000005.1:0-5549 GCA_046714815.1 Terriglobia bacterium
TCATCGTCTTCATGACCGATGACCACGGCTACCACGACCTGGGCTGCCAGGGCGCCGCCGACCTGAAGACGCCGAACATTGACGCGCTGGCCCGCTCCGGCGCGCGCTTCACCAACTGGTACTCGAGCGCGCCGATGTGCGCGCCATCGCGCGCCGCCCTGCTCACCGGCCGCTATCCCATCCGCGCCGGCGTGCCCGCGAACGGTCCCAGCCTGCGGCCGTCGGAGGTGACTTTCGCCAAGGCGCTGAAGCCCCTCGGCTACTCGACCGCGCTGGCCGGCAAGTGGCACCTCGGCTCCGACGACGACACCTCGCCCAACGCGCACGGCTTCGATTCCTTTTTCGGCTTTCATTCCGGCTGCATTGATTTCTTTTCCCACCGCTTCTACTGGGGCGAGCCGAAGCGGGTGAACTTCCACGACCTGTGGCGCAACCGCACCGAGGTGTTTGAAGACGGCGAATACTTCACGCACCTGGTGGCGGCCGAAGCGCGCGGCTTCCTGGCCAGAAACCGCGCCCACCCTTTTCTCCTTTACGTGCCGTTTAACGCGCCGCACTACCCGATGCACGCGCCGAAGCAGTACCTGGATCGCTTCGCGGGCCTCGATCCGGAGCGGCGCACCTACGCCGCGATGCTGGCGGCGGTGGACGATGCCGTGGGCCAGGTGATGGGCGACCTCCGGAAATTCGGCCTGCTCGAAAACACGCTGGTGTTCTTTACCAGTGACAACGGCGCCACGCGCGAGCCACGCGCCGGACTGGACCAGCAGCCGGCCAGAGGCGGCAGCAACCAGCCGCTGCGCGGCTTCAAGTTCAGCCTGTTTGACGGCGGTATCCGCCTGCCTGCGATCCTGAGCTGGCCGGGCACGATTCCCGCCGGCCAGATCATTGCCGAGCCGGGTGCGCACATGGACCTGCTGCCCACCATCTGCGGGGCCGCCGGCGCGCCGCTGCCGGCCGGGCGCGTCCTCGATGGCCGCGATGCGCTGCCCATGGCCGCTTCGCGGGCGAAGTCGCCCCACGAGGCGCTGTTTTGGGCCTCCGGCGGCCAACTTGCCGTGCGCCGCGGCAAGTGGAAGCTGGTGCTCGACGGCTTTAGCGCCGACGGCACGCCGCAGGGCCGCGAGAGACCGAAGGGCGAAGACGCCGCGTTCCTCTCGAATCTGGATGAAGACCCGGGCGAGCGGAACAACGTCCGCCGCGCGAATCCCGCGCTGGTGGACGAACTCACCGGAGTGGCTCGCGCCTGGCTCGACGAAGTCGGCCGCGGTTCGTAGCAGGCCTTCTGCACTATGGCGTTTGGAAAAATAACGGTATCGCTACTGCTGGGCGTGGCAGGCGTGGCGCCGGCCGCCCAGAAGCCGGCGGTGGACCTGTCGTTCCCGCGCGACGTCTACCCCATCTTCCAGGCGGCCAATTGCCAGGCCTGCCACAACACCAAGGGTGTCGCTTCGGCCACGCGCCTCCAATTTCCTGAGGCCGATGCGCCCGCCGCCCGCGTCGAGGCCTTCGGAAAATCGCTGGCCGCGCTCGTGGACAGAAACCGGCCGGAGCAATCTCTTCTGTTGAACAAGCCGGCCAACCGGATTCCGCACACCGGCGGCAAACTGATCACGCCGGACAGCCGGGAGGAGAGCCTGCTGCTCGGATGGATCAGGTATCTGGCCGCGCGGACGCCGGAAGAGATAGACGCGGAAACCGGGCACAAGGAGGCAGCATCGCCGGCGCCGGGCCTGCTGCTGCGCCGCCTGACGCACAGCCAGTACAACAACACGGTGCGCGACCTGCTGGGCGATGTCACCAATCCGGCAAACCAGTTTCCTCCCGAAGACTTCATCGGCGGGTTCAAGAACCAGCAGCAGGGGCAAAGCATTTCACCGCTGCTGGCCGAGGCCTACAGCGCGGCGGCCGAAAAGCTGGCGCGCAGCGCCTTCCGGGGCCCGCCGCGGGGAAATGACTCCCCTGGTTTGATTCCCTGCCAGCCAGTGTCGCCCACCGATGCCGGCTGCCGGGCGAGGTTCCTGCGCGCCTTCGGCCTGAGGGCCTTCCGCCGCCCGCTCCACGAAGACGAATTTCGCCGCTATGCGGCGCTGCATGAGCAGGGAGCGCGCGCGGGCGGCGATTTTCTGGGTGGCGCGCAACTGGCCGCCGAGGCCATGCTTCAATCGCCGCAGTTCCTGTTCCGGATGGAGCGCGAGAGCAACCCGCGGCTGCGGCCCTACGCCGCCGCCTCCCGCCTGTCGTATTTCCTGTGGGACAGCATGCCGGACGAGGCGCTGTTTCGCAGCGCCGCCGCGGGCGAGCTGGACACGCCGGCGGGACTCGAAAAGCTCGCCCGGCGAATGCTGGATGACCCGCGCGCGCGCCGCGCCCTGGATGAGTTCGTGTCGCAGTGGCTGCGCTTCGACCGCGTGCTGAACTCGGTGAAAGACCGCCGCCAGTTTCCGCAATTCAACATCGAGCTGGCGGTGGCGATGACCGAAGAAACGCGCCGGTTCGTTTCGCACCTGGTGTGGGACGGCCGTAATTTCATGGACTTCTACTCGGCTCCGTATAGCTTTCTCAACGGCGATTTGGCCGCGCTCTACAACCTGGCGCCGCCGGCCGAAGATTTTGGCCGTGTGGATTACCCGGCCGGTTCGGAGCGGGCCGGCATCCTGGGACAAGCATCGTTTCTGGCGCTGACCAGCAAGCCGGGCGACACCTCGCCCACCGCCCGCGGGCTTTTCGTGCGCGAGCAGTTTCTCTGCCAGCACGTGCCCGAGCCGCCGCCGGGAACCAACACCAACCTGCCGCCGCTCGCCGAAGCGCGGCCGCAAACCAACCGCGAGCGCCTGGCCGTTCACCTGAACAACGAAAGTTGCGCGAGCTGCCACACGCTGATTGATCCGATCGGCTACGGCTTCGAGCGGTTTGATGCCATCGGCGCGCATCGCGAAAAGCAGAAGCTGACATTCCTCCCGGCGCGCCAGGAGCGCCAGGCGCAGCCGAAAACCGTCGAGCTGGAATTGGAAACGGCCGGATGGATCGCCGGCATCGAGGATTCCCGGTTCGCCTCCCCCAAAGAGTTGGGCCGTGTCCTGGCCGGCAGCCCTACCTGCCAGGAATGCGTAGTGAAGCAGGTGTTCCGCTACGCCGCCGGCCGGGAGGAGACCGCCGCCGACACGGCCGTGCTGCGCCGCATCACCCGCGACTTTCAGGCGTCCCAATTTCGCTTCAAAGAACTGATGGTCGCCGTCGCCCGGTGGACCGAATTCCCGCCGGAACCCTCACCTGTTCGGTGACGCCCTCGACCCGCTCAAAATGACGCCGGTTTCGAGTCAGCAAGGTTCCGCCGCAGGCCAACACGATGCCGGCGATCAAATTATGCGCCAAGCCGATGGGTTGTCCGATCCAGTGTCCCCCTGCTCGCCCTCCCCGGCGACGGGTTCGACGGGTTGGGGGGTTAGCAATTTCTCTTCAAAGAGCTTATGATGGCGGTTGTAGAATGAAGCCATGCCGGTGCTGACGAAAAAGCGAGCGCTGTCGCGGCGCACCTTCCTGAAGGGCGTCACCCTGGGGCAACTGCCGGTGGCGATCGGCCTGGTGCCGCTGGAGGCGATGTTCAACAGCCGCGGCACGGCCTACGCGGCAACCGCCGCCGTGCCGGGCGCCGGAGCACCGATCGAGACGCGCTTCGTTCTGTGGTTCAACGGCAACGGCATCCCGGAAAAATACTGGATTCCGGCCGAAACCGGGCCCGGCTACACGATGACGCCGTGTCTGGCGCCGCTGGCCCCTTTCCGCAAAGACATCCACGTGGTCACCGGCTTGGATAATCCGGCGGCGCGTCTGCCCGGTCCGGGCAACGACCATCACCGCTCGATGAGCGCGCTGGTAACCGGCGCGCAGTTCACCGGGCGTGGCGCCGGGGGCGCGTCCATTGACCAGATGATCGCGGCGCGCATCGGCGGCGACTCGCGCTTCCGCTCGATCGAGATCGGCGTGACGCAGGAGTCATTCGGCGAGAGCATCCAGCGCAACATGAGCTGGGCCGGCTACGAGCGGCCGCTGCCGCCGGAGATGCTGCCCCACAAGCTGTTCGACCGGCTGTTTGGCGCGCGCGACCTGGGCTGGGTGAACCGCAAGCGCAGCATCCTGGACACGGTGCGCGAGGACGCCAGGGCGCTCGAGCAGGCGTTGGGCCGGGAAGACCAGGCGCGCGTGGAAGAGCACCTGTCCTCGATCCGCGACCTGGAGCGCGCTATCGCCACGCTGCCACCCGCCTACCACAACGTGGACCCGCCCGAGTACGACGCCGATATGAAGGACTGGCCGCGCATCGCCAAGCTGCAATCGGACCTGCTGGCGCACGCCCTGGCCACGCGGCAGACGCGCGTCGCTTCCTACATGCTGACCAAGTGCCAAGGTCTGTCGCGCTTCCCGTGGCTGGGCTACACCGCCGCCCGCCACCACGATTACACCCACCGCGACGGCAAGGCGCCCGGGTCGGACGGGCCGGACGGCCAGCGCATCCTGCGCGATATCTGCCGCTGGCATGTCGAGGAGTTCGCCTACCTGCTGGCGAAGCTGAAGTCCATCCCGGAAGGCGACGGCACGCTGCTCGACCACTGCTGCCTGCTGTTTCTCCACGAGCACGCCGAGGCCAACGACCACAAGAACAACGGACTCTCGCTGGTGGTCGCCGGCCGCGCCGGACGGCTGGTCACCGGGACTCACACGCGTGCGACCGGCACGGTAGGCGATCTCTATCTGACTGTGGCCAACGGCATCGTGCGCGCCGGCGTCGAACGCGTGCCCACCGCCAACCGCCCGCTCAGCTTCCTATTGACGTAAGATTCCCGCTGATCCGGAGCCAACTTGAAAATGCTCTGCCGCCTGCTTTCCGCCGCCCTCTTTTTCCTGCCGGCGGTTTCCCTGTCCGGAATGCCGCCGCCGCAGGAGAAGCTGCGGGTGGCGGTGATCGGGCTGTCGCACGACCATGCCTGGCGGATTCTGGGCGACCTGGCGAAGCGCGCCGCCGCTCCGGGCGGGATTCTGGAGGCCGCCAAAATTTCCGCGCGCGCCGGGCGGGTGGTGAGATCGCCGCTGGACTCAGCGGCGACTCCCGCGGCGTTCCGCTCCGGGTTGCCAACGAAAACGCGAGGGGCGCAATGAAGCTGCTGCAATTTCGCGCCGAGGCGGGCGAGGGCGACGACGCGGTCCTCGGCGGAATGGTGCGGGGCGGCATCCTGCGCGGCGTCGAGGTCGAGCCGCTGCCGGTGCCGGTGCTGAACCTGGTGCGGATGGCCGCGCGGGCCCGCCTGCCGCTGGCTTCGCTGGTGGAGGCCTCGGCGCCCAGCAAGGCCCGCATTTCCTGGGAGTCGCTGGAATCGAAGGAGCAGCTCGCCGCGCCCATTTTTCCCGACGAGGTCTGGGGCGCCGGCGTCACCTACCGGCCCAGCGCCGAATTCCGCGACAAAGACATGGAGGCCGGCAACCGGGAGCGGAATGCTCCGGCAGGCGCCGCCGGCGCGGGCATCTATGACCGCGTTTACCGCGCCGAGCGG
>JBKKAI010000006.1:0-3760 GCA_046714815.1 Terriglobia bacterium
GCGTGGCGGCGCTAAACCACTGCGAGCTGCTCGGCTTCCGGATGGATGGCCGGCGCGTGCGCGGCGCCACGGTTCGCGACACGGTTTCGGGCCGGCAGGCGGAGGTGGAGGCCGCCTTCACCGTGAACGTCACCGGTCCCTGGCTGGAGCAGCTCGACGCGCTGCTTCCCGTCGAGCGCGCGCGCCGGCTGCTGGCGCCGACGCGCGGCAGCCACTTGGTGGTGGGGCCTTTCCCCGACGCGCCCTCCGATGCGCTCTATTTCGAAGCGCGCGCCGACCGCCGGCCGATGTTCGTGATTCCCTGGCAGGGCCTGTACCTGATCGGCACCACCGACCTCCCGTTCGTCGGCGACCCGTCCGTGATCCGGGCCCAGGACCGCGAGATCGAGTACCTGCTGGCGGAAGCGAACGCGGCTCTGCCCCACGCCGGCTTTACCCGCGCGTCGGTTCTGTTCACCTACGCCGGTGTGCGGGCGCTGCCGTTTGAGAAATCCACTGAGCCGGGCGCGCTGAGCCGCCGCCACATCCTGTTCGATCACGAAACCCGCGACGGCATCGCGGGGATCGCCACGGTCCTGGGTGGCAAGCTGACCACCTATCGCTCGCTGGCGCGCGACGTCGTGAATAAGCTGGCGCGCAAGCTGGGAAAGCCGGCGCCGGCGGCGAGCAACGGCTCCGCGCTGCCGCGCTTCGCGGCCTGGCCGTGGCGGGCCGACCGGGAGGAACTGCAAAAAGCGGCGGCCTCCGAAGCGGCGAAACACGCGCTCGACGCGGCGCAATTTGTGCGCTTGTTCGAGATCTACGGGGAGGCCGCGCCGCGGGTACTGGAACTGCTCGGCCACGATCAGTCGCTGCGGCAGCCCGTTTCGCCGGACTGCCCGGTTCTCGGCGCCGAGGTTATTCATGCCGCGCGCCGGGAGCAGGCGCTCACCGTGGGCGATGTGTTGCTGCGCCGGACTTGCGCGGCGCTGTCGGCCGGCCGCGGGATGGCCGCCGCGCCCGCTGTGGCCGCGCTGCTGGCCCGCGAATTCGGGTGGACGGCCGTCCAGCGCGATGCCGCCCTCACGGACTGGGCTGAGGAAGTGGAGCGAACGATACCGCGCTGAAGCGCGGAGCTAAAAGGCAAGAGTTAATAGTTAAAAGTTGAACTTGGAACCTGGAACCGGGAACTCTAAACTCATATTCGGAGGAATCATTTATGGGAGCCACCGCGCAGACAGCACAGGCCATGCCATTCAAGCAGTACATCGGCGGCGAGTGGGTGGGGGCCTCTGACGGGCAGACGTTCACCACGCGCAACCCGGCGCGCTTCGATGAAGCAGCCGGCGAGTACCCGAAGGGCACGCGCGAAGATGCCCGGCGCGCATTCGATGCCGCGGCGAAGGCGCTGGACGGCTGGCGGCGGCTGCCCGCGCCGAAGCGCGGCGAGTTCCTTTACCGCGCGGCGGAATGGGTGGCCGCCCGCGCCGACCAGATCGCCGCTGAGATGACCCGCGAAGAGGGCAAGACGCTCAAGGAAGCCAAGGGCGAAGTGGCCCGCGCGGTCAGCATCTTCCGCTATTTCGGCGGCGAGGGATCGCGCATGGCGGGGGAAACCGTGCCCTCCGAGCGCGACCAGGTGTTCAGCTTCACCATCCGCAAGCCGCGCGGCGTTGTCTCGCTGATCACTCCATGGAATTTCCCGGTGGCCATCCCGGCGTGGAAGATGGCGCCGGCGCTGATCTGTGGCAACACCGTCGTGATCAAGCCGGCGTCGCTGGCCCCGTCCTGCGCGGTGCGGCTGGCCGAGGCGCTCGCCGAAAGCGGCCTGCCCGCCGGCGTGCTCAACCTGGTGACCGGCCCGGGCTCGACCGTCGGCGAAGAGATGCTGTCCAACGAACACGTGCGCGCCGTGTCGTTTACCGGCTCCTGCGGCGTCGGCGACCATATCTACCAGAGCGCGGCGCCGCGCAAGATCCCGGCCCAGCTCGAGATGGGCGGCAAGAACCCCACCATCGTCTGCGCCGACGCCGACCTCGATTCGGCCGCGGCCACGGTGCTCAACGCAGCGTTCTTTTCCACCGGCCAGAAATGCACGGCCACCAGCCGCTGCATCGTCGAGCGCCCGGTCTACGACCGCTTCCGGGAGTCGCTGCTCGAAAAGACCAGGAAGATGAAGGTCGGCGACGGCATGGACCCGTCCGTGGACATGGGCCCCTGCGTGGACGAGAACCAGATGAAGACGGTGCTCGACTACATCGAGCTGGGCAAGCGCGAGGGGCTGAAACTACTGTGCGGCGGCCGCCGCCTGACCGACGGCGACCTCGGCCGCGGCTACTTCGTGGAGCCGACGATTTTCGACCACGTGCCCTCGGAGAGCCGGCTGGGCCAGGAAGAGATTTTCGGGCCGGTACTGGCGTTGCTTCCGGCCGAAAACTTCGATGACGCGCTGCGGCTGGCGAACGCCGTCAAGTTCGGCCTGTCGGCGTCGGTGCAGACGCGCGACGCCGGAAAAATCTTCCGCTACATCAACGAAATCGAGGCGGGGCTGATAACGGTCAACCTGCCCAGCGCCGGCGTGGAATACCAGCTTCCCTTCGGAGGTGTAAAGGATTCCTCCACCGGGTACCGCGAGCAGGGCAGCGTGGCGGTGGATTTCTACTCCGAGCTCTCGACGATTTATCTGAAGTGGTAGCGGCACAGGCGCCCCTGCCTGTGCGGCCAGGAGGTCATATGCTGATGTTGGCGATGCTGTTCGCTCTGTTTCAGGCGCCCTCTGCCACCTCGCCCGACCCCAACATGGCGAGGCCGATTGACGCCCACGATTCGGTGTTCATCGAGGAGTTGACCTGGCTGGAGGTGCGCGACGCGCTGCGGGCCGGCAAGCGCACCGCGATTATCGCCACCGGCGGCATGGAAATGAACGGCCCCTACCTGGCCACCGGCAAGCACAACTACATCCTGCGCGCCACCACCGAGGCGATCGCGCGCAAGCTCGGCGACGCGCTGGTGGCGCCGATCGTCCCCTTCGTTCCGGAAGGCACGATTGATCCGCCCGGCGGCCACATGCGCTATCCCGGCAGCATCAGCGTCCGCCCGGAAACGTTCAGGAACCTGTTGGTGGACATCGCCGCCAGCCTGCGCGCCAACGGCTTCGAACACATCCTCCTGCTGGCCGATAGCGGCGGCAACGTGGCGGGCATGAAAGAAGCGGCAGCGGAGCTGACGGCGAAGTGGGCCAATCCGGAGCTTACGCTCCGGGTCGGCGGCAAAACCACCGTTCACTACGTGCCCGAGTATTACGATTATCCGGGGCTGACAAAATGGCTGGAGACGCAAGGCATCCGCCAGGTGGACGAAGGCCACCACGACGATTACGGAATCTCCTCGCTGATGATGACGGTGGACCCCAATACCGTCCGCATGCGCCAGCGGATCACGAGGAAGAACTTCTCGATCAACGGCGTCAGCCTCGCCCCTGCCGAAAAGACCATCGCGATCGGCCGCAAGGCAGTCGAGTACCGCGCCACGGTCACCGTTGCGGCCATCCGCAAGCTGCTCGGGAAATAGCCGCTGCGGTTGGTGAGCAATGCAGGTTAACGAAGAATCGGCCTATTTTTCCGCTGGCCGTTTCAGCGAGAGGCGGGCCGTCTGCACGTTGCCGTCCCTGCCCGGACGCTTGATTTCACCTTCGATCCGGCCGCCGCTTACCCGGAGGTCGAAGGACATGACGCGCTCGCCCGCCTTAACCCGGATTATTCAGTGCGCCCCAACGGCGCAG
>JBKKAI010000007.1:0-2942 GCA_046714815.1 Terriglobia bacterium
GGATAAACCGTGCCGGCCGGAACACGCAAGGAGAATACGCTGCCATATTTATGCGAATCAGTACTTAGCCGCGCCGGAGGCGGTCGCCGCGGCGACCGGCGCTGGAGCGCCGCCCCACAAATCAGAGACAATACCCTGAACCAATTTCCTCACAGCTTCTGAGGCTGACCTGACTGGCCGGGCTGACGCGAGCCGATTCTGGCGCGGGATGGCGGGCCATCCGGGTTCGGCGCGGGGCGCCTCTTCCTCTTCGCTGCGGCTTTTCTTTAAGCGGCGGGCGTGATAAAAACGGATGGGACAGGAGGGAAGCCTGTGCAGGTGATCCGTAGCCCGAAGGTTTACGACGCCGTCATTGTCGGGTCCGGCGCCGGGGGCGGCATGGCGGCCATGGTGCTGACCCAGGCCGGCCTGGATTGCGCGCTGCTGGAGGGCGGGCCACCGCTCGATCCCACCAGGGATTACAAGGAACACATCTGGCCTTATGCGCTGAAGTACCGCGGGCGCGGCCCGGGCTACCGGCTGAACATGCCGGTGATTGACGAGTTCAACGAGCACCTGGGCGGGTGGAACCTGAAGGGCGAGCCGTACACAGTGGCGCCGGGGCAGCGGTTCATGTGGTTCCGGTCGCGCATCATGGGCGGGCGCACCAACATCTGGGGGCGCATCTCGCTGCGCTTTGCCCCTTACGACTTCAAGCCCCACTCGACCGACGGCGGCGGCGTGGACTGGCCGATCGGTTACCAGGACGTCGCGCCGTACTACGACCGGGTGGAGAAGCTGATCGGGGTGTTCGGCAACCGCGACGGCGTTGATTCGCTGCCCGACGGCCAATTTCTGCCGCCGCCGCCGCCGCGCTGCTACGAGAAGATTGTGGCCAGGGGCGCGAAGAAGCTGGGCATCCCGACGATCGCGATGCGCAACGCGATCATCACTGAGGACCACGACGGCCGCGCCGCCTGCCATTACTGCAACCAGTGCGGCCGCGGCTGCATGACCGCGTCGCGATTCAGCTCGGTGCAGGTCCTGGTGCCGAAGGCGCTCCACACCGGCCGCCTGAAGGTGGTCACCAACGCCTTCGCGCGGGAGATCACGACCGGCGCCGACGGCGTGTGCACCGGCGTTTCCTACGTGAACCGGCTGGACCGCCGCGAATACCAGGTGCGCGCCAAGGCGGTGGTGGTGGCCGGCGGCTGCATGGAGTCCACGCGGCTGCTGCTCAATTCGCGATCGCCGCGCTTTCCCAACGGCCTCGCCAACTCCAGCGGCGCGCTCGGCCGCCATCTCACCGACACCATCGGATTTGGTTTCGGCGGCTACTTCCCGCAGTTGATGGGCCGCAAGATCGTCAACGAAGATGGCATCTCCGGCGGGCACCTGATCGTGCCCTGGTGGTTGCAGGGCAGGGGGAATCGCAGCTTCCGCCGCGGCTACCACATCGAAATGGGCGGCGGCGCGCAGATGGGCGGCGTGATGGGCTCGGGCCGGCTGGCCGCGCTGGTCCACGACGGCTACGGCTCCGGCCTCAAGCAGCAGGCCCGCGAACTGTACGGCAGCACCTTTGGCTTCGCCGGCCGCGGCGAAATGGTCCCCAACGAGAAGTGCTTCGTCGAGATTGACCCCGACGTCACCGACGCTTACGGCATCCCCGTCCTCCGCGTCCACTGGGAGTGGACCGACGAAGACCACGAAATGGTCAAGCACATGCGCCAGACCTTCGAGGAGATCACAGAGGCGGCCGGCGGCGTAGTCACGCGCCGCCAGAACGGCATCTCGGTCGGCGGCGAGATTATCCACGAAGCGGGCACAGCGCGCATGGGCGCCGACCCGAAGAGTTCGGTGCTGAACGGCTTCAACCAGGCCCACGACGTGAAGAACCTTTTCGTGGTGGACGCCGCTTCCTTTCCCAGCAACCCGGAAAAGAACGTTACACTCTCGATCCTGGCGATTTCCATGCGCGCCTCCGAGTACCTGGCGGAGCAGGCGAGAAAGGGGAACCTGTGAAACGCCGCGATGCGGTCAAGCTGATTACCATTGCCGGGGCAGGGGCGGCCACCGCCGCGCCGGCTCAGCACACCGGCCACGCTTCGAAGACCACCGTGGATCCCGCGAGCGACACGGCCAGGAAAGCGCAGCCGGGCGCCGCCGCGCCGTCCAAGCCCAAACACTTTTCCGCGCACGAGTACGCGGTGATCTCGCGGCTGGCCGACATGATCATCCCGCGCGATTCGACGCCCGGCGCACTCGACGCCCGCGTGCCCGAATACATTGACCTGCAAGTGGCCGAGATGCCCGAGGCGCAGGTGCGCCTGTCGGGCGGCATCCAGTGGCTGGACCGCTCCTGCGACGCAGAATTCGGCCAGCCCTTCCTGAAATGCACCGCCGCGCAGCAGAAGACCGTGCTCGACCGGCTGGCATTCGCCAAGAAGCTGACGCCCGAGCTGCGCGCCGCGCGCGCGTTCTTCGTCCAGGTGCGGGACCTTACTTGCGACGGCTTTTACTCGAGCAAGCTGGGCTTCGCCGAAGTCGGCTATAAAGGAAATACGTTCGAGACGAAGTTCATCGGCTGCACGCATCCGGAACATTCGTAATGCGGAATTCGGAATCGCCCGGAGGTTACGCTCCGGGCTGCGGAATTCGGAATAGGGTAATCGGTCTCGCTTGCCTGGTTCTGGGGCTGGCCGGAACCTTGTTTGCGCAGACGCAGACGGCGCCGCCGGCATTCAAAGATCCGCCCACGTCTTTTCGGCCTATCCCCTCCTGGGCGTTGAACGGCTCGCTCGATGACGAAGAGTTGCGCTGGCAGGCGCGCGAGTTCAAAGACAAGGGTTTCGGCGGCTATGTGCTGCACGCGCGTGCCGGCCTGGCCACGCGCTACCTGGGGGATGAGTGGCTGCACAAAGTGGGTGTGTGCCTGGAAGAGGGACGCCGGGCCGGCCTCGACA
>JBKKAI010000008.1:0-2996 GCA_046714815.1 Terriglobia bacterium
CTCCACATTTATGATGCCATGGGAAGAAGTCCCGATGAGCCTCATTCTCCGGCTTCATCCTTGGCGGGCTCACCAATAGCCCGCCGTCCGGAGTGAAGCACATGGAGAACGTAAACCCGGGTGTCAATCTCCCCGTAAAGTGCCTGAAGCCACCGCGCCGCATTCAGCGGGGAGCGTTCGTGGATGTATGCGAAGGATTCTCGAATACCGGCTTGCGCCTCCGGGGTGACAATGACCCGATACTTCACTTCAGCGAGATTCCGTGTTCTTTGGCGAGAGCCGCAAGGAATTCTCGCATGGCCCGGCCTTTTCCACGTTTGGCTTGTTCCAGCCCGCGGCTGATACTTCGGATGCCGTCCAACAGTTCACGGTCATCCATGAGCTTTTGATACGCTTCGGCGCTCTGCACAACCACCTCCGCTTCTCCGTTCACCGTGAGAACGGCCGGCTTGCCGGACTCCTTCAGCTTGCGGATGTAATCCTTGGCGTTACGCTGAAAATCGCTCTTGACCCTCGGCATCTGCTTTTTGCCGGATGGCGCGCAGTTTTTACGCTTTGACGATGCGCTGCCTGCGCTGGTCCCAGGCCATGTACTTGTGCTTGCGGTAGGATTCGACGCCCATCTCGCAGGCGACGACACCGTAGTAGCCGAGCATCGTGTCGCACTTGAGCGGCTCGTTCAGGCGGATGGCGCGCATCAGGTTGCGGTGGTGGAGGTCCACCGACTCGCCGCCGGTTTTCTGGTGAACCACTTCCTGCGCTTCGTTCTTGAACAGCGCCTGCGGGCGGATCACAAAACCAGTGCGGGTAAATTGCAGCGTGGCCTTGTGCCCGCGCAACAAGTGTTCCACCGCCGTGTCGTTGGCCATCGAGGAAACCAGCGATACGGTGGGCCCGCCGGGATAATCGAGCATGATGTTGAAGGTGTCCGGGATCTCGGCGACACTGTCGGGGAACTGGAACTTGCCGCCCGTACCGACCCCCCGCTCGGGAAAGGTCAGCCCCAGCGACTTGATGATGCGCGTGACGCGGTGGATGAACAGGTCGCTGGCGATGCCGCCGGAGTAGTCCCAATACCGCCGCCAATGGAAGAAGCGCTCCGGGTCCCAGGGACGCTTTGGCGCGGGGCCGAGCCAGGCGCTCCAGTCCAGGTTCACGCCGGGCCGCACTTCCGGGTCCGCGCGCCCCGTCCAGAAATCATTGCGGTAGTTGCGCGAATAATCAATCTGGGCCAGGACCACCTTGCCGAGCGCGCCCTCTTTCACGTACTTGTTGGCGGTTTCGTAGGAATCGTCGGACATGCCCTGTACGCCCACCTGCATCTTCACGCCGGCATCCTTGATCTTCGCCACCACCTTCTTCGATTGCTCGACGGTATGGGTCATCGGCTTCTCGCAATAAATGTGCTTGCGGGCGTCGGCGGCATCGCTCGTCATCTTGTAGTGCCAATGCTCTGGCGTGGCGATCAGCACGTAGTCAATCTCTTTGTCGTCGAGCAGGCGGCGATAATCCTTGAGCGGCCGCCCGCCGGTGCGCTGCGCGGCCGCCTCGGTGCGCCGGTCATAGACGTCGCAGACGGCGGCGATCTCGACGTTGTCCGATTCCTTCATCTTCAGCAGCGCGTTCATGTGCGAGCCGGCGATCGAGCCGCAGCCGATGATCCCCAGGCGCAGGCGCTCGCCGGCGCCCGCCGCCTGTGCGTAACTTTTCGCGGTGCGGGGCGCCGCCACCAGCGACGCGCCGGCCACACCGGCCAGCGCGACGAATTCTCTGCGAGTCAGCTTGTTCATGAAGCAACCTTGCCTTTTCCCACCGTATCTAATCGGGACGTTCCCGGGCGGCCAATCGCCCGACGATCTCGAGAATCGCTTCCACCACCTGCCCGGGCGTCAACGCCGAGCTGTCGAGATACACCGCATCCGGGGCCTGCACCAGCGGCGAAATGGAGCGCTCCCGGTCGCGCTGGTCGCGCGCGGCCATCTCGGCCAGGGCTTCCTCGGCGTCCGGCCCGGCCTCCGACTGTACGAAGCGCCGCTCGCCGCGCACCTGAGCCGCGGCATCGAGGAAGATCTTGACCTGTGCCTGCGGGAAAACGCGGCTGCCGATGTCGCGTCCTTCCATCACGACCTTTCCGCCGCGTCCGAGTTCCCGCTGGCGCTCCACCAAAACGCGCCGCACGCCGGGCACCGCCGAAACCAGCGAAGCCGCGGCGGTGACCTCGGGGCTGCGCACCGCGTCGGTGAGGTCTTCGCCGTTCACCAGCAGCCGGTTGCCCTCCGGGGACAGAGCGAAGCGGACGTCCGTTTCCCGAGCCAGCGACTCGAGCGCGCCGGCGTCAGAGGCCGGAATGCCTCGGCGCAAAGCGGCCTGCGCGACGGCGCGGTACATCGCGCCGGTTTCGATGTAGATGTAGCCGAGCCGCTGCGCCAGCATCCGCGCCACCGTGCTCTTTCCCGAACCGGCCGGTCCGTCAATCGCGATGATCACAGGCGGTGGAAAGCCTTCAGGATTTCCCGCAGGCCGTACTTCAGCAGGACCGGGCGGCCGTGCGGGCAGCTCATGGGAGACTCGGTGCGCGCCAGCTCATCGAGCAGCCACTGCATCTTCTTCGGGTCGAGCGGCGTGTTGATCTTGATGGCCGCATGGCAGGCGATGGAGGCGGCCACCCGGCTGCGCGCGTCGTCCAGCCGGCTTCCGGAAGACGATGTGCAGTGCGCCGCTTCGATGCCGTCGAGCAGCGCGCGCAGCATTTTTTCGACCTCGGCGGCGGCGATGCCGGCGGGGGCGGCCTTCACCGCCACGGTGTTGCGCCCGAACGGCTCGATCTCGAATCCGTTGGCTTCGAGCTCGGCGCGAATCTCTTCGAGCGCGGCCTGCTGTTCGGGCGAAAGCTGGATCACGTGGGGCATCAGCAGGCGCTGGCCGTCGCTGCGGCCGGCGCTGCGGTCGCGCAACGTCTTCTCGAACAGGATGCGCTCGTGCGCCACGTGCTGGTC
>JBKKAI010000009.1:0-3742 GCA_046714815.1 Terriglobia bacterium
TAGGTTCAGCGCCTGTTCATGAATAACCAGGGCTAACCATGGGCCTCTGTGGCCTCCTTTGGGGTCCTCAAAGACCGAACTAACGGAAGTTTTCGAGGAGCATGATGTCGCTGCTCGACTGGTCCACCTGGCCGTAGAGGATTAGGCGCCCGTCGGGCGACACGGAGAATCCGGCAATGCCCGCCGGCAACTCCTTCTCGATCGTGGCGATGTGCGACGTCCGGCGGGTGGCAAAGTCGAAGAACTTGATGGCCCACGCCGGCGGCCACCCGGAGCGTAACGCTCCGGGCTCGGGCCGCGCGAAATAAATTCCGCGATCGAGCACCGTCCAGTAACCCCAGTATCCGGCGGGGAGCGCTTCGAGCACCGGCTCTTCCTGGCCGCCGGCGGCGGGAATCCGCCAGATACCGGCCGCGTTGCGGCCTTTCGCGTAATAAATGAATTTTGCCGCTGCGCCGCCTGTGGCGCCTGGGGCGCCGGGCGCCTCGAATGCGGCAAATCCGCCCCTGCTTGTGACCTGCACCGCCGGACCGCCGGCTGCCGGCGTTTTCCAAACCTGCGACTCGCCGCTGCGGTTCGACGCGAAGTAGATAAAGCGGCCATCCCTGGACCAACTGGGCGCCACATCCTCGGAAGGTTCGGTGGTGATGCGCCGCAACGCGCCGCCTTCGGCGGCGGCCACATAAATATCGGCGTGGCCCTCGGCGCGGGAGTCGAACACCACCTGGCGGCTGTCGGGCGACCAGCGCGGCGTGCCGGTGAGCGGCCCGCCGAACGAGGTCACCTGCCTCAGGCTCCCGCCGTCGTGGGCGCTGGCCCAGATCTCATAGGCGCCGGAACGGTCCGACGCGAAGACGATCTTCTTGCCGTCGGGCGAGTATTGCGGGCTGCTGTCGCGGCGCGCCGAGGCGATCAGGCGCACCGGCGGTTGCCCCCGGACGGGCAGATCGAGCCGCCAGATATTCGAATCGGCAAACGACTCGGCGTAGGCCAGCCGGCTGCCCCGCGGCGAGATGGAAGGCTCGAAGGCATTGCTGCCCGCGGCCCGCAGCGTAGGCTCCGGGCCTGCCGTCAACGGCTCCGGCTGCGGCGGCTCTCGGCCGGGCCCCGCGCCAGGCGCGCCGGCCAGTGTCGCGGTGATTTTCCAGAGGTTATGGCTGTCGCTGCCGCCGCGGTTCGAAGAGAAGACGATACTGCGGCCGTCGGCGGTCCAGGCCAGGCCGCGCACCGAACGTTCGTCGAAGGTGATTCGGCGCGGCTGCCCGACGCTCGAATCGCCGCTCGATCGTGCGCCCGTCGGCGCCAGATAAATATCGTCAACCGCGATGCTGCCGGTGCGCACAAAGGCCAGCGCCTTGCCGTCCGGCGAATAGGCCGGAGCCCAATCCCCGACTCCATGCGGCGACGCCGTCAGCCGGCGCCGCCCGTCCCGCTCGAGAGACACCTGAAAGATACTGTTGGGTTCACCCGGCGCGGCCATGTCGGAAACGGCGAGGTGTTTTCCGTTCGGTGTCCAGGCGATGCCCGGCATTGCGCCGGTGGACGACACGTTGCCGAAACTGCGGCCGGCCTGGCGCTCCGTTCCGCCGAGCGCCGGAATGATGAACACGCCGTGCCCCTCCGGCAGCGTGGCGGGCAACCCGCCGGGCCCCAGTTTGCGCAGAAAGGCGATGTGACGGCCGTCGGGCGACCAGGCCGGACTGTGTTCCGGCGCCTCGTCTCTGGTCCAACCTGGCCGGATCCAACCTGGGTTGGTCAGCCGCAGCGGCGTCCCGGCATCCACCCGCTTGACGTAGATACCGGTGTTGCCGCTGGTCTCGTCGGTCCAGACGAACGCCACCTGGCGGCCATCCGGGGATAAAGCCGGTTGCTGCTCGCGGCCGGGCGAGGTGGTGAGGGGCGCCATCCGAACCGCGCCCAGCGGCCCGGCAGGCGCCGCGCGGGTGGAACGGAACCAGCGCACGCCCCACAGGATTAAGACCACCGTAAGAATTCCCGGCGCCAGGATGATCGCCGGCCAGAACCAGTCGCGGCCGCGGCGCGCGGGAGCGGCAGGGAGGGGGCCGGTCGCGGTGGAAAACAAATCCTATCCTTTCAACTGGGAACTTGGAATCCTGGAACTTCGAACACGATAGAGCAGCAAGCCGGCGCCGAGGAACAGCACAGTGCCGCCGATCAGCTTGACTCTGTAGAGCCAGGGTGTGGCCACTGCGGCCGAGGGAATCAGCGATACCACGATGGACAGCAGTGTGGCAAGAAAACCGGCGAGGCCGGCGGCCCAGACGCCCGCTTTTCCGCCCGGAACGGAGATCGTGGTTTCGCCGGTCGCCGGACCGGAGCGAAAGCTCCGGGCCGCCGGTGCTTCTCTCCATAATCGCAACAGGCTGAGGAACAGGTACAGGTAGGGAACGAAGTAGATGATGATGGTCAGCTCCGCCAGAAGCAGGTAGGTATCGGCGACGGTGCCGCCGGGCAGGCTCAACAGCAGGAACAGGGAGGCCATGACGCCCTGCGTCAGGATGGCGACGTGTGGCGTTCCCCAGCGCGGATGAACCCTTCCGAAGGCCGCCGGCAGGAAGCGATCAATGCCGGCCGCGAAAGGAATGCGCGCGGAGCCGGCCAGCCAGGCGCCGGTGCCGCCCACCGAGGCCAGCGTCAGCAGCACCGCGACCAGCGTGGCGACCGAGCCGAATCCGGAGCGCCGCACCACGGCGTCTATGGTCTGCAGCGGCCCGGTGATCACGTTCACTTCCGAGGAGGGCAGCACGACAAGCACGGCGGCCGTGCCGGCGATGTACACCAGAGCGACCAGCGCGCTCGATATGAACAACGCGCGGGGGATGTTGCGCTCCGGATCGCGGATTTCGCCGCTCATCACCGGCGCCAGTTCCAGCCCCGCGAAGGCAAACGCGATGGTGGACCAGAAGCTGAGCGTGCCGGCCTCCATGGCTGGCACGAGCGCGCGCCCCCACAGCGGATTGGCGCTGCCGCTGCGGAAATACACCAGCGCGCCCAACGCCACCAGCAGCATCCCCGGCGCCCAGGTGGCGACTCCGCCGATGTTCTGGACCCATTTGCCGATGTTCAGGCCGACGACGTTGGCGCCGATGGCAATCCACAGCAGCACCAGTGCCCCCATCGAAGTGAACCAGGCGTGCTCGCCGAGCCAGAGGTACTGGGGGCCCAGGATATAGGCGGCCGTGGCGGCGGCGAAGATCAGCAGCGACGGGTAGTAGACCAGGTTGGAGACCCAGTAGCACCAGCCGCAGAAGAACCCGTGGAAGTCGCCGAATGCGCGCCGCGTCCAGCGATAGATGCCGCCTTCCTCGGGAAACCGGCGCGAAAGGTACAGGACCGCGATGCCCTGCGGCAGGAAGAAAAACAGCGCGGCCAGCACCCACACGCTCAGAGAACTGGGGCCGCTGCGCGCCGCCGTAGCCAGCCAGCGCAGGCTGATGACGGCCGTCAGGTTGAACAGCACCAGGTCCCACAGACCCATCGCGCGGCGCAGTTCCATGGAGTGTCCAAAGTCCCAAGTCTCTACTGCCTCAGGTCCGGAAGAAGAAGCCACAGAGGCACAGAGACACAGAGAAAGCCAAAGGATGAACCTCTTTTACTCCATCCTTAAACTTAAAGTGAGGCCGAGTTTGTTGCCGGTATACCGGCCGGCCGATGGTTCTTTCCGTCAGCTTGTTCAACTCCGCCGAAGTCATCGTCCCTCGCTTTCTTTCTGCTCTGTGTC
>JBKKAI010000010.1:0-2713 GCA_046714815.1 Terriglobia bacterium
TGGATGACCTGCTCGGCGAAATCCGCGCGCGCGCGGCGCTCCACGAGCGCGTGCTGGTCACCACACTTACCAAGCGCATGGCCGAGGACCTCACCGAGTACTACTCGGAACTGGGTGTGCGCTGCCGCTACCTGCACTCCGAGGTCGAGACACTCGAGCGCGTAAAGATCCTGCGCGACCTGCGCCGCGGAGAATTCGACGTGCTGGTGGGAATCAACCTGCTGCGCGAAGGGCTGGACCTGCCGGAGGTGTCCCTAGTGGCGATCCTCGACGCCGACAAGGAGGGCTTCCTGCGCTCGCAAGGCTCGCTGATCCAGACCATCGGCCGCGCCGCCCGCCACCTGAACGGCCGCGCGCTGCTTTACGCCGACATCATGACCCGCTCCATGCGCAATGCCCTGGACGAAACCGCTCGCCGGCGCGCCAGGCAGGTGGCCTATAACGTGGAGAACAACATCACGCCGCAGTCGGTGATCAATCCGATTGACATGAGCCTGGTGGCCGCCGCCGAGGGCGATTACGTGACCGTGCCGCTCGAAGCGCCGGAGGAGGAGGCCGCGACCATCGAGCAGCGCGACGCGCTGGTGGCCGGCCTGGAGGCGCGCATGCGCGAAGCGGCGCGCAACTTCGAATTCGAAAAAGCCGCGCAGCTTCGCGATCGCATCCGCGCCCTGAAAAACAGGGAGCTGTTCGCCGTCTCCGGCTGAATTCACCACCAAGACACCAAGAAGCTGGGTTCTTGGCGTCTTGGCGCCTTGGTGGTCCGATTTATTTCGGATAGCCGGTGGCGGCCTTTACTTCGTTGATCTGCGCCGTGTGGCGCTCGGTGTGCGCGGCCATCAGCAACAACTGCTGGTAGGCGTCCATGATTCCGATGGGCCCGCCCGACACCACGGCATGATTGCGCAGGTCGTCCTTTGTCGAGCGCACGTATTCGATACTGCCGGCGCGGCGTTTGGAGAATTCGGCCTTGGCCGCCTCCGGCGTGGGGAAATTGTTGGTCGGCTTCAGCGGCTCGGGGGCCTGGGCCGGACGGCTGCGGTCGGCCACCAGCTTCAGAATGTTCTCGTCCTTCTCGCGGAGCACGCCGGGCGTCATCGCCGGGCGATCCGGCGCCGGTGGAATCTACAGAAAGAGTTCTTTGCTCCGCTTCAACAGGAACTCCTCGGAAAGGACCAGGTGCTCGGCGCACTCCGCGATGGACCAGCGCTCCGGCGCGGACTTGAACCTCCACTGGGCTTCGCTGAGGCCATCGAGTGATTTCACGAACAGGTCGCGGGTGCGCTCCAGGTGGCTGATCATGAAGTGCCGCTCCTCTTCGTTAGGCGGCGCGCCTTTTAGCGGCGGCGGCTCCTTCGACGGATCGAACCGCCGGAAGGCGAGCGGCCTCGGGTTCCCTCCCTGGGTAAAGTCTCCGGTGATCTCGCTGCCGTCGGCGCTCAGCTTGCCCTGGTAGCCGGCGCGCAGCCGCTTCAATTCGAACTGGACGGCGCCGTCCTTGAGCGTCACCGAGTCGAGCGGCAGGTCAAAGGCGGCCTGGTCCAGACTGTCAATCGAGCCGGAATAGGCGCCGTCGGCGGCCTTTTTCAGCTTCAGAACCAGGCGCAGTTTGCCGGCCGGGCTGTCGAGCGTCCCCTGGTACGCCCCTTCGTTGGCCGCCGCCCCCGCCGCGGCCAGCGCCGCGATAACCAGCGCCGCGAAAACACGTTTCGTCATTTTTCTCATCCTCGCTCTTTCAGATTTTGACTTGACCGTTGCTGTCTACCCTATGCTAGCGTCTATTCTGGCCCAGTCAAGAGCTGGTCAAGAGCCAAAACCAGACAACGTTGATTCTCCGAGCATCGAGCATAGTCGTCGCGCTTTTCTGCGCCGTGTTGTTGTTCGCGGCCGAGGCCGGGTTTCGCCTGCCCCCGAAAAGCATCTTTCCCGCGGCCATGCCGCGCTATCCGAACGTCTGGTTTTACGTGGACGCGCGGCTCGCCGGTAGCTACCGGCGGGCGGTCGAGTTGGTGACGGGCGATCTGCGCCGCGCGATGCGCCTGGTGGAGAATCGCGGGCCGCTCGACAACCCGGAAGGGTGCGACTTCGAAGCGGTCATCGAGCACCTGCAGCCCTGGCGCGGCGCCGACCCGCGGCTGCAGCACGCGCACGCCTTCCACATCCGCTATTTCTTCACGCCCCTGGAGAAGGCCGGAGTCCACCAGGTGGAAATGCGCGGCGCCAGGTATTACCGCGTGGCCGCCAGCGCCCATTACGAGGTGGAGCACACCAACCCGAACCATGCCGACGTCGAAAGCTGCTCCGTCTGTGGTCGCACCGGCGAATATTCGGGTGAGCGCGGCAACCTGGTCGAGCGCGTCCACGATCCGCTCGGCATGGAATTGGCCACGCGCGGCGCCGTCCGCGGCGTTCCGGTGCGCCATTACACCGGAGAGGCGATTCGCGGGTTAGGGAATACGGATCGGTATCGCGTCGAAGTCGCGGTTTTCCCGCCCGAGAGCCCGGAAATGAACACCCAGCGCATCGCGATCGTCACCCTGCGCCCGAAGTGAAAAGCTGCTTCCCTTACAAGCGATCGAATCCAGGAGAAAACAAGTGCCTCCACCGGCCAGCGGATTCGCTCTGCGCCGCTGACAACGAGCGCCGTGCTTGGATTCCGAGTACACGTGGGCCGAATAGCTCGCTACTGAATCTTGACGGCTCTGGTTTGGAG
>JBKKAI010000011.1:0-2561 GCA_046714815.1 Terriglobia bacterium
GTGTTCGTGGGCGTGAACGGCAACAGCCGCCACCAGTACATCTGGGACCGGAACAACCTGGCCCCCCGCTTCGGCTTCGCGTGGCAGGCCACCACACGCACCGTTGTGCGCGGCGGCGTCGCGCACATCTTCGGGCCTTCGAACCAGGCCGCACAGGGGACTGTCGGCCCGTTCGGCTTCCGCACCGAGTACACCTGGGTCAGCACTCTGGACAACGGCCTGACGCCGTTCAACCTGCTGCGCAATCCATACCCGCAGGGCTTCCGGCCGCTGCCCGGCTCCTCGGAAGGGCTGCTGACCCAAGTGGGCGGCGGGCTGCAGGCCCCGCTGCCGTACACGGTGGCGCCCTGGGCCCGGCAGTGGAATTTCAATATCCAGCACGAAATGCCCGGGCAGATCCGGCTGGAGGTGGCTTACGTGGGAGCGCGCGGCCAGCAACTGGCTCGCAACGGCGAGGGCGGCCTCAACCTGAACCAGCTTGACCCTCGACACATGGCGCTCGGGAACCAGTTAAACGCACAGGCGCCCAACCCGTTCTTCGGAACCATCACCCAGGGCATCTTTGTCAGCCGCACCATCAACCAGGCGCAACTGCTGCGTCCTTATCCGCAGTTCACCGACGTGATCCCGCTTTACTCGAGCGGAGCGTCGTCCATCTACCACTCGATGCAGATCACCGCCAACAAGCGCCTGTCGAAGGGCCTGCAGTTCGAGGGCTCGTACACCTGGGCCAAGAACCTGGACGACTCGATGAATCACCAGAACAGCTACGACGTGGCGGCCAGCCGCGCGCTGGCGACGATCGACATCGCACACCGCTTCGTCATGGGTTATGTGTACGAGTTACCGTTCGGCCGCAACCGCCGTTTCGGCGCGGATGCGAATCGCTGGATGCGGGCGCTGCTCGGCGGCTGGCAACTGAATGGCATCACGACGTTCCAGTCGGGCACTCCGCTCTCCATCACCGCCAACAACACAGCCGGTGTGTTTGGCGACCTGACCCGTCCGAACAACAACGGCGCCGGCGCCAGGCTGGACGGGCCTGTCCATGAACGGCTGAACCGGTATTACAACATTGATGTTTTCAGCCAGCCGGCGGCGTTCACCTTCGGCAACCTCTCGGCCACGCTGCCGGACGTGCGCAACGACGGCATTCGCAACTTTGACCTCAGCGTATTCAAGGAATTCTCGCCTCGGGAGCGGATGCGCGTGCAAGTGCGTGCCGAGTTGCTGAACTCCTTTAACACACCGCGCTTCGGCAGTCCGGCCACCGCTGTCACGTCCAGCACGCGCGGCGTCATCAGCTCGCAGGCCAACGACCCGCGTCAGGTGCAGTTCGGCCTCAAACTGCTCTGGTAGCTCCAGTCCACTGGCGCGAAGAGGGAAGGGGTTTTGATCCCTGCGGCCGTTGCCCACAGCGAAGATGCCCTCGTTGCTCTGCTCCCGGAACCGCGGCGTGCTGGCCCGCCCCCCCTTAGACCGTAAGTGCTTCAATTCATTGGAGCTGTTGGGAATGCCTAAGGCGAGTTTGGCGCTTCGCTAAGGCATTCCTCGAATGGCGGAACGGGCCTCCAACCGTTACTCTTGTGAAGGTAAGTGAAGACACCGGTCCCAGGGGGTTCCCATTGAGATCTTGCGCGAAAACGAAAGTCGCTGTTTGGCCTGATTCCAATCAACATATCTGGTTCTGGTTTGGGTTGCTGTTCCTGCTGGTTGTGGGCTGCCACAGCCTTCAGGCCGCGCATTATGCGACGCTGAACACCGGCACGCGCCTGCGGATCGAAGGGTATGAAACCTCCGGCGCAATCACCCGGCTTCACCTCACGGGAGGCGGCACGGTGGATGTGGCCAGCGGCCACATTCGCGGGTTTGAAAAAGAAGAGTATGTGCCGCCGCCGCCCGTCCTCGAAGCGCGGTCACGGGCGAGCGAGGGTCGCGATGGGAACGGCGCCGCGTTTTCCCCGGAGCTGCTGAAAATCGTGAAGGCCACCGGAGAACGCCATGGCCTCGATCCCGCTCTGCTGCACAGCGTGATCCGCGCCGAATCGGGCGGCAATCCGCGCGCCGTGTCGCCCAAGGGCGCGCGCGGTCTGATGCAATTGATGCCGGGAACGGCGCGCGATTTGAACGTGCGCAATGCCTTCGACCCGGCGCAGAACGTGGACGGCGGCGCGCGCTACCTGCGCCACCTGCTGGGTCTCTATGGCAACAACGTGCAACTGGCGCTGGCCGCTTACAACGCCGGACCGGGCAAGGTGGCGGCCTATGGCGGCATCCCGCCCTACCGCGAGACGCAGGCTTACGTGTCGCGCATCCTGCGCAACTTCGAGCAGACCAAGCTGCTGCGCCAATAGTAGTTGCGGCATCCGCTCGCTCACGCTCGCGGCTCAGATGCATTTCCGAGCCGCGACCGTCAGGGAGCGGACCCGGGACGAGCAGATGCTTGCGACGCTGCGTTTTAGCACTCACTTCGCCGCTGGCCGCTTCCGCTGAATTGCCTCAATCACCTCAGCTTTGCCGCCCGCCGCCTCGATCTTCTGCCGCGCGCTGGCGCTGAAATG
>JBKKAI010000012.1:0-4010 GCA_046714815.1 Terriglobia bacterium
GCGTTACGCTGGGGGTGGCCGGAGCGACCTCGCGCGCCGGCCCTTTGCGGGGCGCCGCGGCTTCCTGCGCGGCGGCTTCGGCCTGGCCCGCAGGCGCTCTGGCGGCCAGCGCCGGGTCCACGCGGAAATCCAGGCTGGTGATCTCGGTGCGGCCCAGCAGGTGATTGATGCGGCCCAGCAGCTTGCGCTCCAGGCGCAGCAGTTGCCGCTGCCAGGTGCGGTCGGGTACATGAACGATCAGGGTTTCGCGGTACAGCCGGAACACCTCGGAGCGCGCGGCGAGATGCCGCCCCACCAGGTGCGTCCAGGCGGCCCGCACGATGTCCTCGAGCGGCAACTCCTTCTGCGGGCGTTTCCGCAGCAGCTCGGGGAGTATGTCCTGGATCGGCTTCATGGCTTGGCGGCCTTGCCGTTGCCGGCCGGTGTTGCCGGCTTCAGCCGCGCCAGCAGCGCGCTCATCTCCGCGTCGTCGGCAAAGCTCGCGTCCAGCGCGACGATGTGGTGCGGATCCAGCCCGGCCAGCTTTTTTTCCGGCGACATATTCAGCGCCGCGTGTCCCACGAAGCGGCCCTCATGCTCCGCCTGCAAAATCCAGGCCTGCCCCACCTGGTAGGGCGCCACGGCGAACTGGTTCTCGAACGCCGAAACGATCACGTCCACGCCGGGGACGTTGGCGGCGATGTCCACCACGTCGCGGTTGGACATGTAGGCGAGCAGCACCACGACGTCGGCGCTCGGCCGCAGCCGCGGAAGCAGCCGCTCGAGAGCCTGCCGCGGCGGCTCCACGGTAAAGCCCAGCGCCTCGCTCCCGCTCACCGACGTCAGGCCGACGAAGGCGATGCGGCCGCCGGCGGCGCCGGAGCGCATCAGGTAGGCAGGCGCGATGGCCTTGCGGCCCGGCCCGAATACATTGGCGGCGACAAACTGAGGCCGCTTCCCCTGGCCCGCCGGTCCCAGCCGCTCGAGCTCGCGCGCATCGGCCGGCGTCAGGTTCATGATCTCCACGCCCAGCCGCGCGACGCCTTCGAGCAGCGCCCGCGAGCGCGCCGTGTCGCCGGCGCGATGGTTGAACAGCGCCCCGGCATCCACCTGGATGACCGTGGCCCCGCTGCGCTCCTTCAGGAACTGCTTGAGGAACGTGGCGCGACGGGCCAGACCGCCCGTCGGATTCTTCGGTCAACCACAGGGGTCGAGCTGCCCGAGCAGGCCGCCGGTATAGACAAGGTAGGCGGCCGGCCGCCCGGAGCGTTCGCTCCGGGTGGGCGGAGCGCTTCGTCCCGTGCCGGCAATCGCAGCGGACAGCACCAGAACCGCCACGGCGCCGATGAGTTTCGCGTGCATCGTGTAAGATCGAGATTCTACCATGCCGGTTCCTCTCCCGGAGATTGTGCTTGCCTCCGCGTCACCTCGCCGCCGGGAGCTGCTCGAGGCCGCCGGCATGGCCTTCGAGGTTTTTCCGGCGGCGATCGCCGAAGACCTGCGCGACGGAGAAGCGGCCGAGGCGTTTGTCCGCCGCATGGCGATGGAGAAGGCCGCCGCCGTAGCAGGAGCAGCCGCCCGACTGCGGTCTGAGCGCCGTCCGGTGGTGGCCGCCGACACGGTGGTGGTGATCCAGGGCCGCGTGCTGGGCAAGCCCGGCTCGGCTTCCGAGGCGGCCGGGATGCTGCGCCGGCTTTCCGGACAGACGCACGAGGTGTTCACCGGCCTGTGCGTGATCGAGCCGTTTCCCGGAGGCCGGCGGCTGGTCGAAGCGGTCCGCACCGAGGTCCGTTGCGCGCCGCTTACCGAAGACGAGATCAGCGCCTACGTCGCCACGGGCGAGCCGCTCGACAAGGCCGGTGCCTACGCCATCCAGGGCCGCGCTTCCAGATTTGTGGAATGGATTGCGGGCTGCTACTTCAACGTGGTTGGGCTGCCGGTCCCCACGCTCTACCGGCTTCTGCGCCAGCTTTAGGTGGCACGGGCATTCTTACCTGTGCGCCGGAGTTTTTCAGCAGCCTGCTGGCTGCTAGCGGGCGTCGGTGACGGGCGGCTTCGACGGCTGCTCCGTCTTTTTCTGCTCTTCGGAGCTTCCCCCGCTCAGCGACTGCTTGAAGTTGCGGATGCCTTCGCCCAGGCCCTTGCCGAGCTCCGGGATCTTGCGGCCGCCGAAAATCAGCACCGCAATGCCGAGCACGACAATCAACTCAGCCGGACCGATCGTGGGCAGGATGAAACCAAGGTTCAACACAGGAGGCCTCCTGGCCGTATTGTACAGCAGAATCGGATCAATCAAGATCTTATCATGCCCGTGCTGCCCGTGCCGCCCCAGCGGCCCAGTTGGCCCAGGCCCGCGGATTGGGGTTGGCGATTCGGGCGTGGCATTCTAAACTGGCCGCCGGAGGAACCCGGATGAAGCCCATGGGCGTGGGAATCGTGGGGACCGGATGGGTGTCCGGCGAGCACATCAAGGCGTTCGAGCAGAATCCGCACACCGAGGTGCGCGGGATCGTCAGCCGGCAGCGGGAGCGCGCCCGCGCCAAGGCCGGCGAGCACGGCCTGCGCGACGCCGCGGCCTATGACGACCTGCGCGCGCTGCTCGACGACCCCAACATCCAGATCGTTTCGATCTGCACGCCGCACCACCTGCACGCCGCCCAGGGAATCGAATGCGCGCGCGCCGGCCGGCACATCCTGATGGAGAAGCCCATCGCGCTGGACCTGGCCAGCCTGCGCGCGCTCGACGACGCGGTGCGCCTTGCCGGCGTGCGCACCGTGGTCAGCTTCGTGCTGCGCTGGAACCCGCTGTTCGACATCATCAAGGCGTCGCTGGCCGACGGACTGATCGGCAACCTTTACTACGCCGAAGTGGACTACATGCACGGCATCGGGCCCTGGTACAAGCAGTACGCGTGGAACATCAAGAAAGAGATCGGCGGCAGCAGCCTGCTGACCGCGGGCTGCCACGCGGTGGACGGGCTGCGCTGGTTTCTCGGACGCGAAGCGGTCGAGGTCAGCGCCTACGCCAACTTCAGCCCGCAGAACCCGCTCGGCTACGAGTACGAGCCCAACAGCGTCACCATCATCAAGTTCGCCGACGGCGTCATCGGCAAAGTAGCCAGCCTGGTGGAGTGCGTCATGCCCTACGTCTTCAACATCGAGCTGTTCGGCGACCAGGGCACCATTCGCAACAACCAGGTGTTCACGCGAAAGTGGCCGGGCCAGAAGGGCTGGGCCACGATTCCCACCGTGATGCCCGACTCCGGCGACGTGACCCACCACCCTTTCATCGGCGAAGTGGACCACTTCGTGGAGTGCATCCTCGCGGGCCGCGAGTCCCACTGCAACATCGCCGACGCGGTGAAGACCCACGAAATCTGCCTGGCCACCGAGGTCTCCGCCCACCAGGGGCGGCCCGTCAAGCTGCCGCTGCCGTAGCATAGGCTCGCCGCGGCGAGCCTGTGCCGGTTCTTCACACTGTTCGCGGGAACGGCACAGGCAGGAATGCCTGGCAGGTTGCCTGTCCTGGATCAGGTGGTGATGGAGCCACTGGTTTCCACTTTGCGAGTCGGTATAATGTTAAGTCATGCCCGTGACCTTGCAGATACCCGATTCAGTGGTCCAGGGTCTCCGTTTACCTGAGGGCGAGATTCCTGCTCGCCTGAGGATGGAGTTAGCCCTCGCTCGCACAAGGAGTCCTTTCCTTTAGGAAAGGCCGCCGAGCTCGCCGAGATGAGCCGCTTGCTGTTTGGGGAGCTGGCGGGCCAGCGAGGAATCCCGCGGCACTACAGCGAAGAGGATCTGGCACAGGATCTCTCCTATGCTCGTGGCGAGTGATTACCTCGCCCATCTCCAACCTCCCTGATCGCTCGGCTGGATATTCTCAGAATCCAGTTCCCGCAGATCTGGGTTCCTCGCGCAGTCGAGACCGAGCTGCAAAATTTAGCGCACCCGGCGGCCTTCGCCGAGCCTTGATCGCGGTGAAGCCGAAGCGATTGCGCTTGGGACGGAGCTGCCGGCCGACCTAATCC
>JBKKAI010000013.1:0-9541 GCA_046714815.1 Terriglobia bacterium
CAGGTTGCGCCCTGCTGACGCGGGACCGCGATTTCGAACGGATCCGCCGGGTAGTTCCCCTGGAAGTAGTGATCTTCTAACTGCACTCCCATGTTCCGCTTCGAAATCCTGGCGACGGACAGCGCTACCCGCGCGCGCGCCGGGCGTCTGCATACGCCGCACGGGACCATCGAGACACCCGCCTTCATGCCCGTGGGGACGCTGGGTACGGTGAAGGGGATCACCCAGGAGACGCTGGAAGAGTTGGGGGCCGAGATCATCCTGGGCAATACCTATCATCTGTATCTGCGGCCCGGCCACGAGCGCATCCGCGGGCTGGGCGGGCTGCACCGGTTCATGTCCTGGCCTCGGCCGATCCTGACCGACAGTGGCGGCTTCCAGGTGTTTTCGCTGGCCGCGCTGCGGCGCATCACCGAAGACGGCGTTACCTTCCGCTCGCACCTGGACGGCTCCGAGCACTTCTTCTCTCCGGAGGTTTCGCTGGACGTGCAGGCCGCGCTCGCGAGCGACATCGTGATGCCGCTCGATGAATGCACTGAGTACCCGGCGGGTCATGAGCGGGCCCGCAAATCCATGGAGATGACGCTGCGCTGGGCAGAGAGGAGCCGGACCCATTGGCGGGAGACCGAGCGCGCCGGCGCCTTGTTCGGCATCGTGCAGGGCAGCATGTATTCCGATCTGCGCGCGGAATCGGCGCGTCACACGGCGGAGCTGGACCTGCCGGGATATGCCATCGGCGGACTATCGGTCGGCGAGCCACGCCCGCTGACCTTTGAGATGGTGGAGGCGGCCGAGCCGCACCTGCCCCGTGAGCGGCCACGTTACGTGATGGGCGTCGGCCTGCCCGAAGAGCTGGGGCGATACGTGGCCCTCGGAGTGGACATGATGGATTGCGTGCTGCCCACGCGCAATGCCCGCAACGGGATGCTGTTCACGTCCGGGGGCCGGGTGGTGATCCGGCACGCCTGCCATGCGGACGATCCCGGCCCGCTCGATGAAAAGTGCGGGTGCCCGGTGTGCCGCCGCTACTCCAGGGCCTACCTGCGGCACCTGTTCCTGTCGGGCGAAATCCTTTCCAGTGTGTTGAATACAATCCACAACCTGTACTTTTACCTTGACAGGATGCGCGGAATCCGTCAGGCTATTTTGGTCGGGGACTTTCCGGAATTCCTTCTAGGCACTCGCTCAGAGCAGGAGAGTTGAGGATCAGTTCCCCCAGAAAAAGCTGTCAGACGGCAAGGTCCGGAACGGGCTCCCGCTCCAATGGCCAGAGGCCGCCGAGCCGTCCGGGCGGCCAATTGACCAGGAGACAAATCGCGATTGCCTGTGGTCCTGAGCTTTTGGTTTCAGACAAGTGGCGGCGCGGGCGGTGCTATCGCCAGCTTTCTGCCCTTCATCCTGATTTTCGTCATCTTTTACTTTCTGCTTTTCCTTCCTCAGCAGCGGCGCCAGAAGCAACAGCAGCAGATGCTGTCGGACCTCAAGAACGGAGACCGCGTGGTGACCACCGGAGGAATCCGCGGCACGATCGTGAACCTGAAGGATGACCACATCCACCTGCGGGTCCCGCCGAATGATATCCGGCTGGAAGTCGCCCGCAGCGCTGTCGCCGGCCTGCTTGTCGAGGAAGAAAAGAAGTCCTGAGCGCCGAGTCACATGAAACAAAACCTGATCTATCGGACGGTCGTCATCATCGCGTTGATCCTGGCCTGCTTCTACGGCGTTTTCGGCCTGCCCACGAGCTGGAGCGGAGCCAAGCAGAACGCCGCCAACAACGTCAAGCTGGGCCTGGACCTGAAGGGCGGAACTCACCTGATCCTGCAGGTCCACGTGAACGAGGCGGTGGCCGCGGAGACGGACCAGGCGGTGGACCGGCTGAAGGAGCTGCTGAAGGGCCGCAACGTTGGCTATGACGAGGTTCGTCGAGGCGAGGACGCCACGACCATTGTCGTACGCGGCATCCCCGCCGACAAGTCCGGCGAGTTTCGCGACGTGCTCAGCGAGCGCTTCAGCTCCACCTGGGACTACGCTTCCGGCGCCAATAACGATTGGACCCTGCGGATCAAGCAGAGCGCGCGGCTGGCGCTGCAGGATGACGCGCTGAAGCAGTCGCTGGACACGATCCGCCGCCGCATTGATGAGCTGGGTCTTACCGAGCCGGACATACGCGAGCACGGCCGCGGCCAGCACGCGATCCTCGTGCAGTTGCCGGGCGTGGACGATCCCGCGCGCGTGAAAGAGATCATGCAGACCACGGCGCTGCTGGAAATCAAGGAAGTGAAAGACCCGCAGTCCTACGGCTCGCCGGAGGCGGCCCTGGCCGGGCACGGCGGCGTCCTGCCGGAAGGCACGATGGTGCTGAAGTCGGTGGACCGCGACGGCGCCGACACCGACAAGACCGAGCAGTGGTACATCGTCTCCCGCACGCCGGTGATTACCGGGCGCGACCTTCGCAGCGCCCGCGTGGGGCAGGACGAAAACGGCCGGGCCGAAGTGGACTTCACCGTCAAGACCGACGGGGCGCAGCGTTTCGGCCGTTACACCGAGGCGAATGTCGGCAACAGCATGGCGGTGGTGCTCGATAACAAGATCCACACCGTGGCGACGATCGAGAGCCGCATCACCGACCAGGGCCGCATCACCGGCCGCTACACCCCCGAGCGGGCGCGCGATCTGGCGCTGGTGTTGAAGGCGGGCGCGTTGCCGGCGACCATCAGTTATCTGGAGGAGCGCACCGTGACCGCCTCGCTCGGCGTAGACTCGATCCGCCAGGGGCTGCTCTCGGGCGTCGTCGGATTGGCGGCGGTGGTGCTTTTCATGCTCGGCTACTACAAGTGGTCAGGTGTGAACGCGGTGCTGGCGCTGGTTCTGAACCTGCTGGTCATGCTCGCCGTGCTGGCGTATTTCAAGGCGGTGCTTACACTGCCCGGCATCGCCGGCGTCATTCTTTCGATCGGCATGGCCGTTGACACCAACGTGCTTATCTTTGAACGCATTCGTGAGGAACTGCGGAGCGGCAAGAGCGTGCCGGCCTCGGTGAAGGCCGGCTTTGGGAAGGCCTTTCTGACGATCGTGGACACACATGTCACCACCGTCGTGGCGTGCCTGTTTCTGTTTCTGTTCGGGACCGGACCGGTCCGCGGTTTTGCGGTGACGCTCACGGTTGGACTGGTGGCCAATGTCTTCACGGGCGTCTTTGTGTCCCGGACGATTTTCGAGTGGGAACTTTGGCGTTCCCAAAAGGCAACGCTAAGCATTTGAATGACTTATACTTCTCGCAGCGGGAACAAACGTACCGGCTCCGGTGTCTATTCGTGTAGGGCAGCCTTCAGGCTGTCCACGGGCCGTTACGGACAGCCTGGAGGCTGTCCTACTGGGTGGTGAAGGGATCGCGGCTCCAATGGAACTGTTGCGCAACACGAACTACGACTTTCTCAGATGGAAGTGGCTCTTCATCGCCCTTTCCCTGGTCTTGAGCCTCGCCGGTGTGATTTCGCTGCTGGCCAAGGGGGGGCCGATTTACGGGATTGATTTTCGCGGCGGGACACTCGTCTACGTCAAGTTCCAGGAAACTCCGCCGCTCGACAGGCTCCGTGCGGCGTTGAGGGCCCGTGGCATGGGCGAGAGCACGATTCAGAGCTATGGCCCCGAGCGCGAGCATGAGGTCATCGTCGGACTGGATCAGAATGGCGACACCGACCAGGCGCTTGACGCGGGCAAGGCGACTATCATAGAGACGCTGAGGGCCACTTTCGCCGCCGACCAGGGCCAGAAGGCTGACCTGAACAACATCGGCCGCGACGCGCTGGTGGGCCGTGTTGCGGCGGCAGGTGTGGGAGAGCCGGCGGCGAGCGCCGTGACAGACGCCATCATCGGCCGCCGAAACGAGCAATCCGGCCTGCTCAAGGGCATGGCCGATTTGCGCGGGCTGCCCGGGATGACCCCGCAGGTGGAACAGGCCCTGGCCCGAGAAGGTTACTTCGCTCCCTTCCATGTGCGCAAAGGGGAGATTGTCGGCCCCAGAGTGGGCTCCGAACTGCGCCAGCAGGCGCTGTATGCCACGCTCTACGCGATGGCTGGGATGCTGGTTTATATTGCTTTTCGCTTTGAATGGGTGTATGGAGTTGCAGCGGTTATCGCTACGTTTCATGATGTGATCATTACCATCGGGTTTTTCTCCCTGTTCAACAAGGAGATCAGCCTGACGGTGGTGGCGGCCCTGCTGACACTGGTCGGGTACTCGGTCAACGACACGATCGTTGTTTTTGACCGGATCCGGGAAAACCTGAAGCTGTTACGGCGTGAGTCGCTGGGGGAGATCGTCAACCGCAGCATTAACCAGACGCTGAGCCGGACGATCCTGACCTCGGGGCTGACGTTCTTGACCGTGCTTTCCTTGTTCCTGTTCGGGGGCGAGGTGCTGCACGGGTTTGCTTTCGCGCTGGTGGTGGGGATCCTGGTCGGGACGTACTCTACGGTCGCCATCGCCGCGCCCATCGTCGCCGTCTGGCAGCAGTGGATTGACAACCGGAAGAACCGGGGCAAGGTGATTACTCTGGAGAAAGACCGGACGCGCGAACGGCCCAAAGTGAGCGCGCGCGTCAAGGCCTGACAGGCCCGGCAGGGGCCTGACAAAGGGGGCTGCGAAAATGTTTGAACAAAGCTTGCTCGATCTGGGGCGGTCGAGGACGGCGAAACCCTACACCGTGTTTCTCTCGTTCGTCCTGCAGTGTTTCATGATCGGGATCATGATCCTGATCCCGCTGATCTACACCGAGGCGCTGCCCAGGCAACAGTTGATGACCTTCCTGGTGGCCCCTCCGCCTCCGCCTCCGCCTCCACCCCCGCCGGCGGCCGTACCGGTGATCGTGAAGCAGATTGTGCGGGAGTTCGAGTCCGGGCGGTTGACGGCCCCCAAAGAAATCCCCAAGGCCATCGCCATGATCAAGGAAGAGGAGCTGCCGCCGCCGTCGGCGGCGGTCGGTGGCGTGGTCGGCGGAGTTCCCGGCGGTGTCCCGGGTGGCACGCCCGGCGGCGTGATCGGCGGCATTATCAGCTCGACGCCGGTGGCCCCGCCCCCTCCGCCTCCTCCCAAGCAGGAGGCCCCCAAGCGCATCCGCGTGGGCGGGCAGGTGCAGCAGGCTAAGCTCCTAAGCCAGCCCAAGCCCGTTTACCCGGCGCTGGCCAAGCAGGCGCGCATCCAGGGTGTGGTCCGGCTGGAGGCGGTGATCAGCAAGCAGGGAACGATTGATCAGTTGCGCGTGGTTTCCGGACACCCGCTGTTGGTCCAGGCGGCCACCGACGCCGTGCGCCAGTGGCGCTACCAGCCGACTTATCTGAATACCGAGCCGGTGGAAGTGTCCACCACGATTGATGTGAATTTCACGTTGAGCCAATAACAGAACAGCGGCGGGATCGGGCGGCCGGCGATGTGGCCGCCCGGTGGCGCCGCCGGACCCATGCGGCAATCGGACATCGCACTTAAACATTCACGGAGGAAAGAATCACAATGTTAACGTTCAGTTTCACCTTGCTGGCGCTGTGGGTGTTCCAGGAAGGGCCGACGATCGGATGGGACCCGATTTCGCTATGGAGGCAGATGGCCTGGATGGCCCGCTCGGTGGTCATCGGCTTGTTTGTCATGTCGGCCTGGTCCATCGGCGTGATGATTGACCGCTGGATCGCTTTCTCGGCCGCCCGCAAGCAGTCTCACGAGTTCGCCCCGGCCGTGGCCGGCGCTTTGCGCGAAGGCAAGATTGACGAAGCCATCCACATCGCCGAGCGGCACAAGAAGAGCCACCTGGCCAAGGTGGTGACCGCGGGCCTGCAGGAGTTCCAAGCCCACCAGCTCAGCACCGAAATCCCGGGCGAGGAGATTGAGGCGTCCAAGCGCGCACTGGAGCGGGCCGAAGCCATCGTCCACGCTGAGCTGAAGCGCGGACTGAGCGGTCTGGCGACGATCGGCTCCACCGCGCCGTTCGTCGGACTGTTCGGCACCGTGGTCGGCATCATCAACGCGTTCAAGAGCATTTCTCAGGAAAAGTCCACCGGTCTGGCGGCCGTTTCCGGCGGAATCTCCGAAGCGCTGGTGACTACCGCGATTGGCTTGTTCGTGGCCATCCCGGCCGTATGGATGTACAACTTTTTCACCTCGAAGGTGGAGGGGTTCGACGTCGAGATGGACAACAGCTCCAGCGAGCTGATTGATTACTTCTTGAAGCGCTCGCAGAAGATCCACGCGGCGCGCAAGTAGTCAGAAGGGAACGGCACGGGCGCCGCGGCGTCCGTGCCCATGGCCGCCTGGGACTTTTCCGCACCGCGCCGGCCAGGCGCGCGGCAGGACTTCTCTGGCGGCGGAGGCTTTCCATGGCACTCGCCAAACGTAGGATGAAGACGGTGTCCGACATCAACGTGACCCCGATGGTGGACGTGATGCTGGTTCTGCTGATTATTTTCATGGTCATCACGCCGATGCTGCAGAAAGGCGTCACCGTGGAGATGGCCCGCTCGCGCAATCCGCAAAAGATGCCGGATGCCGAGAAGGAAGACGCCATCCTGGTGTTCGTCACGAAGGACGGCAGCCTGTTTTTCCAGCATCCGTCCGGGGTTGACAAGGTGAACAAACCGGAAGACCTGACCGTAAAAATCAAGGACATGCTGGTCAGCCGCGTGGACAAAACCGTCTACATCAGAAGCGACGCCCGCGCGAAATACAAAGACGTCGTGGACGTTGTGGACAATGTCCGCTCCGCCGGTGTAGATAACGTAGGCCTGCTCACCGAGAAGCTGGACGAGAAGGCCGCGCGCACTCAGGGATCCGGGGGACAGTAGGGTCGGCCGCCCAGCCCGCCGACGGGCTCACGGCGGCGTTCCGAATCCTGAAGTGCGGCGGCGGCAAGGAGAATCAAATGTCAATGGCAGTGGGCGGGGCCGGAGGGCCAACCGCCGACATCAACATGACCCCGCTGATTGACGTTCTGCTGGTGTTGTTGATCATCTTCATGGTCATCAACCCACCGGACCCGAAGGGGCTGAGCGCGCTGGTCCCTCAGCCGAATCCCAACCCGTCGGCGACCCCGCCGGACAGCTCGCGCACCATCGTGATCCAGATTGATGCCGCCAAGCAGCTCAAGATCAATCAGGATTCGGTGACCGAACAGGATTTGGGCGCGCGGCTCGAAGATATTTTCAAGACCCGCGCCGAGCGCGTGGCCTTTGTCAAAGGCGACCCCACGCTGGAGTTTCGCGAAGTGGCGCGGGTGATTGATATCGCCAAGGGCGCCGGAATTGATAAGGTCGGGCTGATCACCGCCAAGATCGAAGAAGGCAAATAGCATCTCGGCCGGACCCACAGGCCGATGGGAGGCACGAAGGCATGGGAGGCACGAAGGGAATGTCGCGTTTCTTAAACAGGGCCGGCGCCATGGTGCTCCTCCTGCTCGTGGTGCTGGGCACGTCCGGCTGTAACAAGTTGCGGGCCCGCGATCAGTTGAACAAGGGCGTGCAGGCCTACAAGGGCGCGCGCTATCAGGAGGCGATCGAGCACTTCAAGCGCTCCGTGGATCTGGACCCGAAGCTGATCAACGCCCGCCTGTATTTGGCCACCGCCTACGCCAACCAGTACATGCCCGGCGTAGAATCGGAAGAGAACGTCCGCAACGGGAAGCAGGCCATCACCGAGTTCGAAAAGGTGCTGGCCGAGGACCCCCGCAACGCCCACAGCGTGGCCGGCATCGCCAACATCTACCTGAACATGAGCAACTTCGACGAGGCCAAGAAATGGTATCAGAAGCAGATCTCGCTCGATACCTCCAACCCGGAAGCCTACTATTCGGTCGGCGTCATTGACTGGAAGGAAACATACCTCCCGCGGATGAAGGTCAGGGCCGACGCGGGCCTGCTGAAGGCGGAGGATCCCATCAAGGACGCCAAGGTCCGCGAGGAGATGTGCGCCAGGCACAATCCCATCATCGAAGAGGGCTTTACCATGCTGAACAAGGCCATTGAGCTGCGCCCCGACTACGATGACGCGATGGCCTACATGAACCTGATGTACCGCGAGAAGGCCGACTGCGAAGCCTCGCCCGAGGCCCGCGCCGAAGCCCTGAAGAAGGCCGACGAGTGGGTCCAGAAGGCTCTCGAAATCCGCAAGAAGCGCGCCGAAGCGCCCGCCACCGCCGGCCACTAAAAACTAGAGCGCGGTTCTTTTTTTTCGGCCCTGGGTGATGCGTCACCCAGGGCTTTTCTTTTCCATCCCATGCATCGGGAACCGATTGCTGGGCACTGGTGTCTTTCTTTCAAAGGTTCGAAGAGCCACCTGGCCGGCGTGTTGACCGCGGGCCTGCAGGAGTCACTGGGGAGATCCCTGGAGAACAGATCGAAGCGTCGCGTCGCGCCCTGGAACGGGCCGTAGCGATCGTCCATGCGGAGTTGGAGCGCGGCCTGAGCACGCTGGCGACCATCGGTTCCACCGCTCCGTTTGTGGGCCTGTTTGGCACCGTCGTCGGCATCATCAACGCGTTCCGCCAGATCACCGAACAGAAGACTACCGGCCTGACGGCGGTTTCCGGCGGAATCGCCGAAGCCCTCATCGCGACTGCCATCGGCCTGTTCGTGGCCATCCCGGCGGTCTGGATGTATAACTCCTTCACTTCGAGGATCAAGAGGTTCGACGTAGAGATGGACAACAGCTCCAGCGAGCTGGTTGATTATTTCCTGAAGCGCTCGCAGCTCCTTCGCGCGCAGAAGTAACGGAATACACCGATGGCGATGGCCGTGGGCGAGACCAGAAGACCCACCGCCGGCATCAACGTCACGCCGCTGATTGACGTTCTGCTCGTCCTGCTGATCATCAACCCGCCGGAACCGAAAGGGCTGAGAGCGATGATCCCTCACCCGGGTGGCCCGGAAGAGCGGCCGCGTCCTGACGCAGTGATCATCCAGGTGGATGCGGGCCGGCGGTTGAGGATCAATCACGAACCGGTGACCGAGGAGCTTTTCGAAATGCGCCTCAAAGTGACTTTCAAGATGCGCGCCTACCGGGTGGCCTTCGTCGAGGCCGATCCCCGAATTGAGTTTGCGAAGTAGCCTGGGTGATAGACACCGCGAAGGGCGCCGGCGTGGACCACATCGGCCTGATGGCCGGGAGAACCGAAACCGCAAGAGTAGTCCGCAACCGGCGATAGCCGGCGCTTCAGGGCTTCAGGGGCGTCGCGGCAGGCGGTTCTTTTCGGGCCTGTTATAATGGGCCTTGAGTGGGGCATTGCCTTGACGGGCCCACTCAGGGCTTCTCCTCTCTCTTCACGCTTTATGGAACTCTCCGGCACATCCGGACAGACCGTCGCCGGCGGCGACGGGCCGGCCGTCTCCAACGGCGGGGAAGAAACGCTGGCGCGCTTTAACGATTTGCTCCGGCTGGTCCGGGAGAACCGTCCGAACGAAGACCTGTCCCTGTTGCGCCGCGCCTACGATTTTTCGGCGCGCCATCACCTTCAGCAGGTGCGCATGTCCGGCGAGCCCTACCTTTCGCACCCTGTGGAAG
>JBKKAI010000014.1:0-10536 GCA_046714815.1 Terriglobia bacterium
GTAGAATACTTGGTTTTCGGCACGAACGTGCTCGATGAATTGTTGGGCTGCCGCTTGGTCCGCATCCATACCTGGTGCCTTGGGGGCCTTTCTTTGCCCTGCCTACTTTGTCGCTGATCCCTGGACTTGGTCTTCTCGGGCTGGAGCCCCTTCGCCGTGAGGTCAGCGTGCCGCATAATCCGCGGATACTATGCGCTCCGCACGGAATTAATCCAGGGCGAAGGCGAACAGCGAGTGGCCGGCGGCGACGGCGATGTGCTGCTTGCCGTCCACCAGGAAGCTGATGGGGTTGGCGAAGATGGGCCCACCGGCCGGGAAGCGCCACAAGGGCTTTCCGGCAGCGGCATCGAGCGCGAAGAAAAAGCCCTCGCTGCTGCCGCCGAACACCAGGCCGCCCGCTGTGGAAAGCAGGCCCGCCCACGGCGGCGATTGCAGCTTGAACTCCCACTTCACCTGTCCGGTTGTGGCATCGAGCGCTTTGATCGCGCCGGTCGGCTCCACCCCGGGAATTCCGCGGATTCCGCCGCCTCCGTACCAGCGGCCGGGAGAATATTCGACATTCTCAGTGTAGAACGTGACGCCCTCCTCGCGCGAGGCGACATAAAACAGCTTTGTCTCGGGACTGTAGGACGGGCTGAACCAGTTGGTGCCGCCGTGCATGCCGGGATAAACGACGTTGCCCTCCGCGGTCGGCAGCTTGCCGGGAATGCGCATCGGCCGCCCACGGTCATCGAGCCCCTTGGCCCAGGTCTGCCGCGCATAGGGCGTGCCCGACAGGAATTCGCCGGTGACGCGGTCCAGCACGTAGTAGAAACTGTTGCGGTTGGCGTTCAGCACCAGCTTGCGCGGCCGGTCGCGGACAATCGCGTCAATCAACACCGGGACGTGCGTCGAGTCCCAATCGTGGAGATCGTGCGGCGTGAACTGGAAGTGCCATTTCAGCTTGCCGGTGTCGGCGTCGAGGGCCACCAGCGAAGCGGCGTAAAGGTTGTCGCCACGGCGCACCTCGCCGTTGTAATCGGGGCCCGGGTTGCCGGTGCCCCAGTAAACCAGGTTCGTCTCGGGGTCGTAAGCTCCGGTGATCCAGGTGGCCGCCGCGCCCCGCTTCCAACTATCGCCTTCCCACGTCTCGTTACCCGCTTCGCCCGGCCCGGGGACGGTCCAGAAGCGCCATGCGCGCTTGCCTGTCTTCGCGTCATAAGCGTCAATCAGGCCGCGGACGCCGTATTCGCCGCCGGAAACGCCGATGATCACCTTGTCCTTCACGGCCAGCGGCGCGACGGTGATGGAGTAGGCGGTCTTGTAATCGGCCACCTCGGAATCCCAACGGACCCGGCCGGTCCTGGCGTCGAGCGCGACAATGTGGGCGTCGAGCGTGCCCATGAAAAGCGAATCGCCGAGGATGGCCAGCCCGCGGTTTACGCGCCCGCAGCAGGGCCGCACGTCGGAGGGCAGGTTGCGGCGGTAGTGCCACAGCGGCCGGCCCGTGCGCGCATCGAGCGCGGCGGCCCCGCCCGGCGGCTCGGAGATGTATATGATTCCGTCCACCACCAGCGGCGACGTTTCAAACTTGTTGAGGTCGTTGGTCTGGTACACCCACACCGGCTTCAACCCGCCGACGTTTGCCGCGGTGATCTGTTTCAGCGCCGAGTGCCGCCGCCCGTTGTAGTTGCCGGAATACGTCAGCCAGTTGCCCGGCTCGCTTTCGGCGCGCAGGATGCGCTGGTACGGGACTTGCGCTGTGAGAGCCGGGGCCGCGAGCGCCGGCGCCAGCAGCAGAAAAAGGGGGAGTCTCATTTGTTTGTCGCACCGCCTTCCGGCGTTGCTTTGCTCTCCCGCAGCGAAACCAGGTAAGCGACCAGGTCCTCGATTTCCGCCGCGTCAAAGGTGCTCTTGAAGCTGGGCATGGGCGACTTGCCCCAATCCTTGTGCAGCTCCTTCAGCTCGCTTTTCCAGAAGGAGTGCGCGCGTCCACCAAGGTCGCGGACCTGGATCGAGAACGGGTCCTCGTTCAGCCGCACGCCGGTGATGGACTGGCCGCGGCTGGTGACCAGCCGCACCTGCAGGAAGTTGTCGGGCAGCACCGTAAACCAGCGGTATTGCCCGAAGTTTTCCGGGATGTAAGCTTGAGGGTCGAGCAGTGCGGTGCGCAGATGAGCGGGGCCTCGGCGCGCGCCAATGTCGCTGAGATCCGGGCCGATCACGCCGCCCTGCCCGTTGACCGTGTGGCATTGCGCGCACTTGCCACGGCCGCGGTAGAGTTGTTCGCCGCGCGCCGCATGGCCCGAAACGGCGGGCGCGCTCTTGCCGTGAAGGCTGCGCACAAAAGCGGCAACCTCGCGGACTTCCGTATCGGAGAGGAGCGCCGGCGAGATCGGGGGCATCTCGGTACCGGGAATGCCCTTGCGGATTACTTCGAACAGGTATCCGTCGCCGAAGTCGCGTACCGGGCGGGAGGCCGTCAGCGCGATTCCGCGCGCGCCTTCGCCCTTTGGTCCATGGCACGGGGCGCAGTGCTGGGCAAAGAGGCGCTCGCCTCTTGCGGAGGGTGGGGCGGGGGTTTGCGCGGCGAGGCAGGGCAAGAGCGTCAACCATGCCAGCCCGGTGAAAAGTGCCGCTGCCTGCCTCATACTCCAGGACTCGCACGAAGTATACTACGTAGCACAGGCTCGCCGCGGCGAGCCTGTGCTACAGGAGGACGCAGTCATGACGAATTCTCCATACCTGGAACGGCGGCTGTTTCTGAAGTGGGCTGCCGCGCTGCCGCTTCTCGGCTACATCGCCGGCCAGAGCCTGGTCGAGAAAGCATGGGGCGCGGTGGGCCGCGGCGCGGCCGGCAACATCTACACGCGCATCGGAGTGCGTCCGTTTATCAACGCGCGAGGCACCTGGACGTACTTGAGCGGCTCGCTCGAGCTGCCCGAGGTGCGCGCCGCGAAGCAGCAGGCGGCGCTGCACTTCGTGGATATCGTCGAGCTGCAGCGCGCCGTCGGGAAGCGCCTGGCCCAGCTTTCGGGCGCCGAATCGGGTATCGTCACCTCCGGCGCCGCCGGCGCGATGGCCGCCGCCACCGCCGCCTGCATTGCCGGCGCCGACTCTCGAAAAATCTGGCAGCTCCCGGACACCACCGGGCTGAAGGACGAAGTGATCATGTTTGGCGGGCGCAGCCCCTTTGACAGCGCCATCCGGCTGGCGGGCGGAAAACTGGTTGTCGTCAAGACACATGATGAGATGCGCTCGGCCATGGGCGCGAAAACCGCGATGGTCTACATCACCGCCACCGGTGAGCGGCTGGAGCAGGCGATCCAGATCAGCAAGGCGGCGAAGGCGCCGCTGCTGCTCGACCAGGCCGCCGGTATTCCTCCCATCGAAAACCTTTCGCTGTTCGCCAAAATGGGCTGCGACTTGTATACGTTCAGCGGTGGAAAAGGCCTGCTGGGGCCGCAATGTTCCGGCCTGCTGCTGGGCCGCGCCGACCTGATCGAAGCGGCCTTGGCGAACAGCAGCCCCTGGGAGGGCGCGGTCTGCCGGGCGATGAAAGTGGGCAAGGAAGAGATCATGGGATGCCTGGCGGCGGTCGAGGCCTGGACGAAGAAAGACCTGGCCGCGCTCGACCGCGAATGGAGCGCGCGCGTGAAGCGCATCGCGAAGCTGGCGGAGACCGTGCCCGGCGTCACCACCGTTATCGAGATTCCCAAGGGCGGCAACCGCTATCCGACGCTGACGGTGAACTGGGACGAACAGGCCTTCGGCCTGACCGTCGCCGATTGCGACCGCCAACTGCGCGAAGGCGAGCCGCGCATCGAGGTGCTGACCTCGAACAATCCCAGCCTGGTGCCCGCGGTGGAGGAGGGCACGCCGAAGTTTCCGCGCTCCGACCGGCTGCGCATTATCTCCATGACCCTGCAGCCGGGCGAGGACCTGATCGTGGGACGCCGGCTGCGGGAAATCCTGGGCGCCGCGCGGTCGAAGGCCGCACGTTCATGACGATGAAAACTCCGTTCCTGCTGGTGGTGATTATGGCAACTGCCGCCTTCGGCGCCGAGCGCCGCGTGATTTTTCCGGCCGCCGCCAAGCCGGTGGGCCCTTACAGCCCTGGCATCCTGGCCGGCGACTTCCTTCATGTTTCCGGGCAGGGCGCGCGCGACCGCGACGGCAAGTTCGCCGCAACCGTCGAAGGCCAGGTCCGCCAAACACTCGACAACGTCCGCTCGATTGTCGAAGCGGCGGGCCTCACGATGGAGCACATCGTCTACGCCCAGGTGTACCTGGACAATCCCGCCGGCTACGGCGAGATGAACCGCGTCTGGGCGCAGGTGTTCGCCAAATCACCGCCGGCACGCGCGGTGTTGTTCGTCCAGCGGATGCCGACGAACACGCCGGTGGAAGTTACCGCGGTTGCGGTGCGCGACCTGGCTCGTAAGAAGCCGTTGGCCGCCCTCGGCCCTGTTGCGGACGCCACGCCGCCCGGCGTGATGGCCGGCGATCGCCTGTACATTTCGGGCGTGCTGGGGCGCGATGCCGCGGGAAAAATCCCCGACGACCCGGCCGCGCAGGTCCAATTCGCGCTCGACGGCCTGAAGCAGGTGCTCGCCGCCGCCGGTCTGGATTTCCGGCACGTGGTGTTCGTCAACCCATACCTCACCGCGAAGATGCCGATGGAGGTGATGAACCGCGCCTACGCCGGGCGCTTCGAGTTCGGCGACACGCCGGCGCGTGCCACCATCCGCGTGGCGGGATTGCCGGAGGACGCGGCCATCGAATTCACCGGCGTAGCCATCCGCGACGTGTCGCAGCGCCGCGCGGTGCGGCCCAGAAACATGGCGCCCAGCGCCACCGCCAGCCCCTGCGTTTTCGCCGGCGACACGCTGTATTGTTCCGCCAAGTCCGGCTTCATTCCCGGGCCGCACAGCGGCATTTACGCTTCCACCGTCGAGCACCAGGTCCGGCAGACCATGCGGAACCTGCTCGATGGGCTGGAAGAAGCGGGCCTGGATTTTTCACACGTCGTGGCCACCAACGTGTACCTGGATAACCTGGATGACTTCGAGCGCATGAACCGCGTCTACGGCCAGTACTTTTCGGCCGCGCCGCCCACCCGAACGACGATTCAGCAGGTTGCTCCGGCGGAACGCCGCCCGGGCGAGAACGACCGCTGGCCGGCCCTGGAACAGGTTTCGCTGATCGCGGTTAAGTAGCACAGGCATTCTTGCCTGTGCGGAGTTTTTATCAAGCTAAGCAGTCGGGTACAGGCTGGAATGCCTGTGCCACAGTGAGAATCATCACGTGAAAAAGCGATGGAGCTGGCTGGTTGTTCTCGCGCTGGCGGCCGCCCTGTTTTTTCTGCGGGTAGGAGCGCGTCCGCCGCAGACCGGGTCCCTTTCGCCGGCGGCCCAGGTCCAACTGCTGGTCACATTCGGGCTGAACGCGAGCGCCGCTGAAAGCTGGGACGGCACGGTCACAGTCACCGGGGGCCGTCTGGCGGCGCTCGAAGGGCGGCAGTTCATGGCCGGCGACGCGATCACCGGCCCGGCATCGTGGAGATGCAGTACCCGCCGCGATGCCATCGCACCTTATGCCTCGATCCACTACACCGAGATGCGGCCGGGCTCGCAGCCCGAAGTGCTGTTTCATCCCGTCGGGCTGTACGTGGCGCTCGATGGCTCCGCCGCGGCCCGCGTCGTGATCGAGACGCGGCAGGGAAATTTTTCCTTCGCGCTGGCCGAGATCAGCGCCGCGGCGAAAGCGTTTCTCGATGGCCGCGTCACTGTCGTCCGTGTTCCACCCGCGGAAAAGCTGACGACGGGTGAGTTCGAGGACGACGAGCCGGCCATCGCCGCGGGCGGCGGCGCGATATCGGTGGCCTGGGTGGCATACCGCGAGAATGCCGACCAGGTCCTGCTGCGAACGCTCGAGAACGGCGCCTGGTCAGCCGCGGAGCCGGTCACGCCCGCACCCGCCGACATATTCCGGTGCGCGCTGGCGGCCGGTGCGAACGGCGATCTGTGGGCGTTCTGGAGCCAGCGGGATGGCGATCGCTGGCACATCCGGGGCCGCCAGAAAAAGAACGGGCGCTGGCAGCCGGAAATGAAGCTGACCGCCGACGGCTCGAATGTCTTTCCGCGCGCCGCCGGATCGGGCGATGGCCACGTGGTTGTTGCCTGGCAGAGCTTCCGCAATGGCCAAAGCGATATTTACATCAAAGCGCTTTCGGGCGGCGTGTGGTCGGGCGAACTGCGCATCAGTGAATCGCCGGCCAACGACTGGGAGCCGGCCGTGGCGGCCGCACCCGGCGGCGCGGCATACATCGCCTGGGACAGCTATGATCGCGGCAACTACGATATTCACTTCCGCGCTTACCGCGACGGCCGCCTCGCCGCGGCGCAGGCGATCACGTCGAGTCCAAGGTTCCAGGCCCATGCTTCGGTGGCGGTGGACGCGGCGGGCCGCCCGTGGGTGGCCTGGGATGAATCCGGCGTCAATTGGGGCAAGGACCAGGGGTTCATGATCGTCACTCCGCTGGCGGTTCCGCTGCACCAGGAGCGCGCGGTGCGCCTGGCGATGTGGGACGGCAGCGGCAGCCACCCGGAGCGTTACGCTCCGGCCGGCGGCCGGTGGATGGAGCCGCGCCGCAAAGTCGCCGACGCGCTGCCGGCCGCGATGCGCCAGAACGCCGAGCACCCGCAAATCTTGTTCGACGGCAATGGCGCGCTGGTGATGCTGTTCCGGCACTGGACGCGCCGCGAGTCGCGCATGATCGGCAGCCCGATGGTCTGGGAGAACTACCTGACGCGTTTCGACGGCGGCGGGTGGTCGGCGCCGGTTCCGTTGCCGCACAGCGGCGGCTCAATCGAAAAGCACGCGGCGATGGCGCGCGGCCCGGCTGGCGATGTGTGGGCGGCCGATGTATGGGCGGCTTGGATGAGCGACGACCGGCCCTTCCACACCATGGTCCCGCAGAATGCCGAGGTCTACGCCGCCCGCCTCGGCGCGGGATCAGTCCCGGCTGCCGCCGCGGCCGCAACCGTGGACCCCGCCCTGGCGCCGTTCACCGAGCCGTTCACTGAGGCCATTCCCGTGCATCCGTCCGAGGCGGCAGACGTAAAGGCGATTCGGACCTATGCGATCTCCGCCGGCGGGAAACAGTTCAGGATCTACCGCGGCGACATGCACCGCCATACCGATGTCTCCACCGATTTCAAATACGACGGTTCGTTAATCGAGGTCTACCGCTACGGCCTTGACGCCGCCGGCTTCGATTACATCGCGCCGGCCGATCACCAGACCGGCTTCGACCAGGAATTTACCTGGTGGCAGAGCCAGAAGCTGGTGGACGTGTTCCTGGCGCCGGGCTCGTTCACGCCGCTGTTTGCCTACGAGCGCAGCCTCCGCTTCCCGAACGGGCACCGCAACATCGTTTTCGCGCACCGCGGCGTGCGCACCCTGCCGATTCCGCCGGACGAGGCCAAGGGCGTCGCCGGCGCGGCGCGGCTGTTCGAGCATCTGCGCCGCAACCGGGGCATCTCGATGCCCCACTCGATGGCTACCGACCAGGGCACCGACTGGCGCGACAACGACCCGGCGGTGGAGCCGTTGGTGGAGATTTTCCAGGGCTACCGCAACAGCTACGAGTACGAGGGCGCGCCGCGGGCCGCCACCGAGTCGAACCTGCACGCGCAAAAAAGCGGCTGGCAGCCCTCGGGCTTCTGGTGGAACGCGCTGGCGAAGGGATACAAGCTGGGCGTGCAGGCCAGCTCCGACCACTGGTCCACGCACATTTCCTACGCCTGCCTGCTGGCCGAATCCTTCACCCGCGAGGGGCTGCTCGACGCGATCCGCCGCCGGCACGCCTACGCCGCCACCGACAACATCATCCTCGATTTCCGGGCGCGCTCGGGCGGCGCCACCTACATCATGGGCGACGCTTTTTCATCACGCACGGCGCCGCTGCTGGCCGTGCGCGCCATCGGCACCGGCCCCATCCAGCAGATTGACCTCATCAAAAACCAGGCTTTTGTCTATACCGCCCGGCCGGGCACGAAGGAGGCCGCCTTCGAGTTCCGCGACAACGATTTCCGCCCGGGGAAAAACTACTACTACGTTCGGGTGCTCCAGCAGGATGGCCAATTGGCCTGGAGCTCGCCAATCTGGGTGGAGTAAGTTCGCGGGCCGCCTTGTCGTTTTTCGCCCTGCCCAGGGCAGGTTTTTCGCCTTCGATAGCGCTTAAGCTATTTGTTTTCAGTAAACGCATCTGCCGTGGCGGGTTTCCCTGCTAACAACTTGATGTGTTTTTAAGGACCTAACTTGTTACGGCTCAAGTAGATAAGTGTTAGCCAACTTTTCCGCTAACAGCGGCAGGAAAACCCTAACTGACTGAGTTTACGCCTGTTAGAGATGGTCAAAATCCGACGGTTCCGCTAACAGCGGCGACGTTGAAAACAGCCGGTGGCCGCTTGCTCCTTCCGTGCTTTCTATTCGGAATCATCCTAAGAAGGATATATTCCCAAGGATTGGGGCGCTTGTCAAGACATCTTTTCATCTTGCTATCCACCGCGCCCCACTCCAGGTCCGGCCGTGGCGTCCCAGGCGTTGTCAAACTCTTAGCCGGCCGGGAGTAGGATAAGTTCGCGGAACATTTCGCCGGGGGCCGCGTACTATACCCAGGGAGGATGGGGTAGCTATGTTTTGCAGCAAATGTGGGAAGGATGTGGGAATCGGTGCGCGCTTTTGCTCGGCCTGTGGAACGGCCCAGGACCCGGCATTCAAGATCGCTCTGACGGCGGCAGCCGCCACGATGCCCGCGTTTGACGGCTGGCTCTCCCGCCAGGTCAAGCGGGTTGCGGGCGCGATCGGGCGGGCCGGGCAATGGGTTTTCGCGGGAATTCTAGGCGTGGTGCTGTTCCTGGCGTCACGGGCCATGCGGCTGGCAAACTGGCTGCGGCCGGCCGCCGTGCGTTTCGGGACCCGGCTCTCCAGGGTTGTTCATCGTAGCGGCAAGCTTGCCGCTACGATGATCGCGCGCGTCGTCACCGCGCTCGCAACCGTAGCAGCGCGGGTCGTAAGGCGGCTGGCGGTGCTCGGTCTCCGCTTTGTTCATTATCTCCCGGCCGCCGCCCTCCGCATCGAGCACAAGGTGAAATCTCTCGGACCTTCCCTACGCCGGCAATGGCAGGAGATTTCCCGCGAGGCCGGCGCCGGCCCGGCCCTCCACTGCGCGCAGTGCAGCACCCAGCACAGCCCGGACGCCCGCTTCTGCTCCGGTTGCGGCGCCAAGCTGGCTACCGCCGCCGCCGGGACCTACGCGCTGATCCCCAACGGCGCCTGACCGCGGCTCGTCTACCGGTCTTCGGTCACCGCAGAGGCGCAGAGGGCGCGGAGAATTCAGTTCGTGTTTGTCCTCTGCGCTCTCGGCGCCTCCGAAGCGGGCATGAAGAAGAGCACTTTTGCCTTTTGGAGCGCGGGCATCTTGCCCGGTCGCCGCGGCGACCTCTGTTTCAATAAAGGCCGGCGGGACGGGTTCGCCCGCGCTCCCAGGCGCGTCCTGGGATTGGAGACGATTGGTGACGACGCCGCTTGCACAGGCAGGAATGCCTGTGCTACGTTCGCTCGATGATGATACGCATGCCAGTACTGCTGCTTCTCGCTTTTGTTAGCCCGACGGCAATGGCCCAGGTCCCGGCCAACCCCGTCACCACCGCCTTCGCCACCAGCTTCAATAGTGCCCAGCGGAACCTGGCGGAGGCCGCCGAGGCGATGCCGGAGGAGCACTACAGCTTCCGGCCTACATCGGATGTGCGCCAGTTCGGCGAGTGGGTGGACCACACCGCCGTGGCCAACTACAACTATTGCTCGCAGATCAAGGGCGAAGCCAACCCGCACGCCGGGCACGACATGAAGCACACCGGCAAAGCGGAGATCTCCAAGGCGCTGAAGGATTCGTTCGAATACTGCGCCGGGGCGATCAAGGGCCTCGACGACCAGAAGGCGCTGGCCGAAGTCACCGTGGGGAAGAACACCTTCGCGCGGGTCCGGCCGATGATCGCCTATATCGGCAGCCTCAACTCGCACTACGGCAGCATCGCGGTGTATCTGCGCCTGAAAAACGTGGTGCCGCCCTCGACGGCGCGCGCGCAGAAGGCGCAGAAGAAGTAGCCGCCCGCCGCACCGATTCGCCGTGCCGGCACGATTGGACGGACGCCAGGCCGACCAGATGCGCCCCGTGCGCATCATCGCAGATTTTGTGCCCGTGGCCGAGGGCTCGGCGCTGATCGAGGTGGGCGGCACGCGGGTGATCTGCACTGCCACGCTCGAAGCCGGCGTGCCGCCGTTTCTGCGCGGCAGCGGCAAAGGCTGGGTCACGGGCGAATACGGGATGCTGCCGCGCTCCACTGAAACCCGCACGCCGCGCGAATCGGCGCGCGGGCGCACCTCGGGGCGCACGCATGAAATCCAGCGGCTGATCGGGCGCGCGCTGCGCGCCGTCACCAACCTGGGCGCGCTGGCCGAGCGCACCGTGATCGTGGACTGCGACGCGAT
>JBKKAI010000015.1:0-13618 GCA_046714815.1 Terriglobia bacterium
GCTTGGCAAGTTTGAAGTCGGCCACGTCCCTCGTCCGAGTCCCAGCCGCCTCACCAGGCAAATGCGGAACCCACTCGGACGTATGACTTGGATGTGTTCGTAATCCTCAGATCGAGCGGGAAGGAAGCTCTGATTTCCCTGTCGGCGATCTACCGATGGGGCGAGGAGCAGGGGTTTGGGTTCAAGGCAGAGCACCTGATGATTCACGGTGTCCCAGTCCAGATACTCCCAGCGTACAATGCACTCGTGGTCAATGCCGTAGAGAACGCGCGTGCGCATGACTATGACGGCGTCCCGGTCAGGGTTGTGGATCCTGAGCACCTGGTCGCGCTTGCCTTGCAGGCGGGTGGTGCTCGCCGCCGCGAACGGGCGTGGCAACTGCTGCAGTGTGGTGCTGTCCACCGCGAGCGGCTGCGAACGATGCTGGCGAAGCACGGCATCCTCGCCGAGATTCCCGACGATGTCTGACCCGCGGCCCGATCCGGAGGAAACATTACTGGAGCGGAAGCGTGCCTGGCACCAGGTCCAGGCGCGGCTTCCTCTGAGTGAGAAGGTGCGGATACTCCTCGAGTTACAGAAGCAAGATCTTCCGCTGCTCAGGCGGCAACGGCGACTTCAGCCGTGGGAACGCCCCTGGAAGATCAAGCCGTGAACCGGCAGACGCCTGGCCGGCCGCTCATACCTCATCCCGGCTCGAGGAGCTGCCCAAGCGGAGCTCGTGTTCAGTTCCAGTTGACCAGCGCCTCGGAGATGTTGTTGTCGCGCAGGATGCGGCGCACCTGTTCCTGGCCAATGCGGGGGCCGATGGGGCCGGGCGCGTCGGCCAGCGCCCAGGCGGCGATAGCGAAGATGGCGGAGTTCACCAGCGCCTCACGGCGGTCCACGCGCTCCAGGTTATCGGTGTTGGAATGGTAGTGACGCACGTAATCCGTGAGGTCCTGGTTAACCACCAGGTTGGGGACCCCTTCGGCCAGGTAGTAGAAATTGTCGGTGCCGTAGAAGGCCTCCGGCGTGAAGTGAAGCACGCCGAGCGCCTCGAGCGGGGCAAACAGCTCGCGCAGGCGGGGCTCGAGGTCGGGCCGCCCGCCGAGCGAAAAACCGCGGGCGCGGCCGGCGCCCTCGTCCATGATGAGGACGGCACGGACGCGGTCGAGCTCGCCGCGGCGCGCGCGGAGATGCTCCCGCGAGCCGAGCATCCCAAGCTCCTCGGCGCCGAATAGCACGAAGCGCAGCGTGGCGCGCGGCCGCAGGCCCAGCGCCCGGATGGCGCGCGCCACTTCGATGAGCGACATGGCGTTGACGCCGTTGTCGAGCGCGCCGTTGCCCAGATCCCACGAATCGTAATGCGCGCCCACGATCACCACCTGCTCCGGCTGCTCCCGGCCGGGCAACTCGGCGATGACGTTCTGCGACGCGGCCGGCGCCGTGGTGCGGTTCTCGATCGCCAGCCGCAGCCGCACCGGCTTGCCGCGCGCGGCCAGCCGCGACAGCGCATAGGCATCGTCGCGCAGCAGGGTCGCCGCCGTGTTCTCGGTCAACTGGGCGCTGCTGGTCACCGGAAGCGCGAAGAGCTGGTTGCCCGGATGCGGCGAGGCAAACAGCACCCCGGCCATCCCGGCGGCCACCGCCCGGTTGTAAATGGGGCTGTACATGCCGTTTTCCGCGAGCAACTGGTCAAGGCTGCTGTCTTCAAAACCGCGCAGGCGGACCAGCGCAATCCGCCCGCGGGCATGGGCGCCGAGACGGGTGAAGTCGGCCTCGTCGCCGCGCCCGAGGTCGGCAACTTCCGCCTCCAGGCCGCCGGCCGCGTTCCCGCTCGTCGTCGAACGCGATGTCGAGCACGACCAGGGCACCGAGGCCAGCCGCAGCACGCGGCGCTCGGGTGCGATGATTTCGGCGCGCGCTGTGCCCCGCTGCCAGCCCGCCTTCAATGAAAAGGTTTCCGCGCGGGCATCGGCGTAGCCGTAGCCGCGAAACTTCTCCAGCCCAAACTCCACTGCGCGATCGTAGGCGGCCGACGTGGCCGGGCGGCCGCCAACCGCATCGTTGAGCAGCGCCAGGTTCGAGTAAGTGGTGCCGCGCGTAAGGATCTCGCCCATCAGCGCCGCCGCCGGGGAACTCTCGGCCGAGTGAAAGGCCGGGGCGGCGGCCAGCAAACAAAGAGCAACCGGCGCAAGGCGCATCATGACCGTCATGGCCACCCAAGATAGCACTACAATTGGGAAATGGTCACCTGGACGATGTCGGGGTTGTTAGCGGCGCTGGTTATCGCCGGGGCCGGAGGCGACGCGCGATCCGTGAGCATCCCTTTCGAAAGGCCCACCAGCGAGGAACTGGCTCAGTTGCGAGAGAAGGCCCCGGCGGCGGGAATCATTCTGCAGAAGGGCAAGCGGCGCAGTGCGGTGATCGTCAGCCTGGGCGAAAAGCCCACCGGCGGTTATGCCATCGCCATCACGAAGGTCACACTTCGCGGGTCTATTCTGACGGTTCAGGCGCAGGTCACCGAGCCGGGCCGCGGCGCGATGGTGACGCAGGCGTTCACGCACCCGTTCGATGCGGTGTGGATGTCAACAGCGCGGCTGGGGCGCGCGGGCCGCCGCCTTGCTCTGCGGCTGGTGGACCAGTCCGGTAAGCTGATCGCCCGTTCGTAGCACAGGCATTCCTGCCTGTGCAGCCTACGTGGCACAGGCATTCCTGCCTGTGCGCCTACGTGGCACAGGCATTCCTGCCTGTGCGCCCCGTCGGACCGGCGCTCGACCAGGGCCAATCTTCGCTCTTTGCGACCAACCCCGCTTTCACGGGGTTCCGCTCAATGTAGTGAATGATCCGCATGAACTCATCATCATCGCGAACCCAGCGATCGTAGGATTCGTCCTGCCAGAACGGCTTACCGGTCCGGTCCAGGATCGCATTTGCCCGCCTTGCGGTGAAGCCTTTAATGGTTTTGGTAATTCTTGCCAGATCGGCTTTGGGTCGCAACAGTGCATGGACATGGTTGGCCATGATGACCCAGGCGATCAACTCGTAAAGTCCCAGGTCTGCCTCGCCGTACTGCAGGGCTTCGACGACCACTTGGGCAATTTGAGGGTTATTCAGCCACAGGGAGCCTGTCGTGGCCAGGTCATATCCACGATCAACAGAGACAAATGCTTCGCCCGCATCCGAGGAACCTTTGGCCTTGCGCACGGAAGCGGGGAGGGAACCGTGAAGACGCCAAGTGATGAAAATGAATTTCCCCGGTGGCTGCCAATGGGGAAGGTTCCTTTCGTAATAGTCTTTCACTAAACGTCCACGCAGGCGCACAGGCAAGAATGCCTGTGCCACGCACAGGCATTTCTGCCTGTGCTACTTAAAGTGAGTCGCCCAGGCCGTGGACAAGCCGGGCCAGCTCGGCGCGGGTCTTCTTTACGCTTTGCTCAGCAGACTCCTCGATGGTGCGCTGGGCTTGCTGTGACCACTCTTCGTATTTCTCATTCAGCTCGGAGATCACGTGACGCGTGAAGCTCTGGCCGATGCGCTCCGCGGCTTCTTCCAGGCGCTGCTCGACCCGCGTGATGGAATCGGCCAGCGCCTCTTCGCAGCGCTGCTCGAGATCGGCGGCGAAGCGGCCGGCGATGGACGCCAACTGCCGGGCCATCTCCTCTTCGGCATCGCGCACGCCGTTCGAGAGCGAATTGCCGGCCTCCTCCATGTGGCAGGAAAGGATGTGCTCGGCGCGCGAGCGGATTTGTTCGGTGAACCGGTTTTCGATCTGCGGTAGTTCCTCGGCCACTTCCTGCTGCACGCGTGTCCGGGCCGCGAGCGCCATCTCCAGCATGTGGTTCCGCGTCGCTGCGGCCGTCTGCTCGGCCAGTTCCATGTGACGCCGCCGCAACTCCAATTCGGAGGAGTCCATGAAGTTCTGGATGTTGTTCTCCAGCGCCTGCTGGTTGCGGGTCACAATCTCAATCGCGCGGATCTCCAGCCGTTCGCTGTGGGAAAGGACCGCGCTGTCGAACTGAGCCTGGGCGTTTGCCAGCCGGGTCGCCGCCGGCTCGGCCGGCTCGGCACTTACGGAAGCGGCGGGCGCGGCTGGCAGCGCCGCCGGGACAGGCCCCGACGCCAACTCCTGCGCGCGCGCTTGCAGCGCCGCCTGGGCCGACTTGGGGAATTGCACGCCCCACAATGTTTCGGCGTCCTCTATCTCCACGCTGATTTCACGGCGGTTGCCCGACATTTCTCCAAGGCGCACGATACGCGCCGGCAAGGTGCGGCCCGTTGTCAGCGCCTTTACTTTTATGAATGACCCTTCAGCCAGTTCCTGCCGGGTCAGGAGATTTCCCCCCTTGCGGGTAATCAAGACTGTGTTGGTAACCTCTTCGAAGGCGACGCCGACGGCGTTTTCACCGCTGATCCGCAGCGGAATCGCCAGTGCCAGATTCTCACCGGCCTTAGCGGCCGTACCCTTTAATGCCCGCGTCGCACCACCCATCTGCCACGCCCTCCGTCTCAGGGGACTCCGGGCTTGTCTGATGCAAACATGCTTCCACTTATTAAGTTCTAGAAAACACAACGGCTGTTCAATTCTCAGAAACCTGTCCAGCCCTTGGACAGTTACGAAACGTTACTAACGTTGCCGTTGCGCGATGCCCTGTGCTAAGCTGGTTACGTCCTTTCCTCGATTGCGGTGAGCGTAGCTCAATTGGTAGAGCGCCGGACTGTGGCTCCGGATGTTGCGGGTTCAATCCCCGTCGCTCACCCCACCATCACGAGAAGCGTCAAAAGGGAATCAGTTCGGCGGCTGGGCAGGATTGGGGCCGATGACTTTCAGCGGATGGCGGGCCATTTGCTGGCGGGCATAGGCTGCCCAAGGGCTGTTGGGGTCCACCTTGAGGTAGGCGCGCCAGTGGTGCACGGCCTTGCCGCGCATTCCCAGCTTTTCATATACCAACGCCAGGTTGTAGTGGGCATCGCCGTAACCGGGAGAGATCTGCAGCGCCTGCTCGTAATGGCGGCGCGCTTCGTGCAGGTTCCCGCGTTCATCGTAGACGTTGCCCAGGTTGAAGTAGGCCAATGAGTACTGCGGGTCAATGCGGATGGCGGAACGATAGCACGTCTCCGCATCGGCCAGCCGCTGGGTGTTGTAATAGATTGTGCCCAGGTTGATGTAGGCGCCGGCGGCCTCCGGGTTCAGCTCGATGGCGCGCGTGTATGCCTCCATGGCTTCGTTGACGGTTTCGGCGCGTTCCTCCAGCGTCAAGCCCTTCAGGAACCACTCCTCGGCCTCCAGCTTGCGCCGCGCCGGATCGGGTGGCGGGGCTGCCTTGAACGCGCGGATGGTGGCCTGCAGCCGCCGCGTTTCGAAGTTGAACAACAACTGGCCCGTGTCCGGCTCCATGGCCGCGCCGTCGTAGTTCACGATGACCTTGTGGCCGTCGGAGGAGATCTTCAGCTCCGTCAACGGGTGCTCCACTTCGTTGAGCTTGCGCTTCAGAGCGGCGACGCTGCGGGCGATCTTTTTCAGCGGGATGTTGCTCTTGCGTAGTTTCTGAACGGTCTTCAGGGCGATGAGGTCGGAAAACGTATAGGGGCCGTCGTGCGGGAAAAGGCCCTGTTTTTCCCAGGCGTCCAACTGGCGCTTGGAAAGGCGTAGAATCCGTTGCAACTCTTCGCGGGAATAGATTTCGGCATGCAACGATGCCATTTAAGAGTTCCGGCGGCGGGACGATGCCTTCCGCGCCCGGACTTCGGGGGCAGCCTCTGCTTCCGGCGCAGCCGCCGCGGGCTTGCGCGGCAGCTTCTTCGCCTCTTCCAGGCTCTTCTTCAGCGCCGCCATCAGGTCAATCACCGGGGCCAGCCTGGGCTTGTGCACTTCTTCCACTTCCCGGCCCTCCAGCCTGGCGTCCAGCATCTTTTGCATGTTCACCTGGAAATTATCTTTGTACTTCTCCGGGTCAAACTTGTCGGTGAGGCTCTCGATGAGCGAATGCGCCAGCTTCAGCTCCTTGTCCTTGACCTCCATGCTGTTGACGCCGCCCATGTCCTCAATCGCCCGCACCTCATTGTGAAAGAACATGCTGTGGATGGCGATGCCCTTTTTCAGCGGCCGCACGATCACCGTGTACTCGCGATTGTGCATGGAAATCTGGGCGATGGCCACTTTGCCGCTTTCTTCCAGCGCCTGCCGCAGCAGGACGTAGGCGCGCAGCCCCGGCTCATCGGGAACAAGGTAATAGGAGGTGTCGTAAAAGAGCGGGTCCACCTCGGTAGAGGGCACAAACTCCTGGATTTCCATCGCCTTGGCCGTGGCCGGCTCGATCTTCTTGATGTCCGCCGGGTCTATCTCGATGTAGCGGTTCTTTTCGAACTCGTAACCTTTGACGATCTCATCGCGGGTGACCGGCCGCTCGTGCACCGGGCAGATGTACTGCTGCTTCACGCGCGACCCGCAGTCCTTGTGCAGCATGTTGAAGCCGATGCCTTCGCTGCGCGCCGCCGGAAACATCTTCACCGGGATCGAGATCATCCCGAACGTCAGGTAGCCGGACCAGATCGAACTGGGCATACGAAGTCATGCTAACACGGAATGGTCAAGACGATACCTCAGGGCGCGCACCATCGAAGTACACAGGCTTGTCGCACAGGCTCGCCGCGGCGAGCCTGTGCAGGGGTTGGAACCTGATAGAATTGGTCAACTTCTGGGGAGTCCTGACACATGATGGGTCTGGTAGCCGGGCTGGCGGCGGTAAACCTTCTCCTGCTCGTTTTTTTGCTGTGGAAGCTGAGCGCCGGCTCCGAGTTGCAGGCGCTGCGGGTGGACTTGGCCGAGCGCGTGGCGCGCGCCTCGGGTGAGACGCAGCAGGCCGTGGCCGACCGGCTTTCGTCGGGGCTGGCCGAGGGCCGCCGCGACCAGGAGAACAAGTTCATCGCGCTGCAGCAGGCCCTCCACCTCGAGCTTGCCGGCAGCCGCGGCGAAGTCTCGTCGCTGCTGACCGGCCTGCTGAACGCGCAGCGCCAGTCGTTGACCGGCTTCCAGGAAACCGTGGAAAAGCGCCTGGACGTGATCCGCGACCGCACCGACCAACGCCTCGGCGAGATCGGCCGGCAGGTCGAGCGAAAGCTTGACGAGAACATTCAGGAGGGCTTCCGCCATTTCGACCAGGTGCAGAAGTCGCTGCGCGCGGCCGAAGAGCAACTGGCCGGGCTGAACACCGTCGGCAGCTCGATCACCGAGCTCAACAGCCTGCTCAAGCTGCCACACCTGCGCGGCGGCTTCGGCGAGGCGATGCTGGAGCGTCTGCTGGCCGACTTCCTGCCCACCTCCATGTACGAGTTGCAGGCGCCGATCGGCGACGCGCAGGAGCGCGTGGACGCGGTGGTGAAATTCCCACAGCACCTGCTGCCGATTGACTCCAAGTTCCCGCGCGAGCAGGTGGCGCCGCTGTTTGAAGCCGCCGACCCGGCGCAGATGGCCGACGCCCGGCGCGAGCTGTCGCGCGTGATGCGCGCGCAGGCCGCGCGCGTGGCCAAATACATTCGTCCTGACGCCGGCACCACCGACATGGCGCTGCTGTTCCTGCCCAGCGAGATCCTCTACTTCGAGGTGCTGCGCGACACCGATCTCTGGCAGGCGCTGATGAAGATGAAAGTGTTTCCGGTGTCTCCGAACACGCTGGCCACTACGCTGCAGGGGATCGGCCTGGCGTACAAGTCGTACAAGATGCGCCTGGACGTCGAGGAGACGCTCGAGCAGGTAAAACGCGCCCGGCGCTACTTCGAACTGTTCGAGGGCCGCTTCCAGGAGGTCAAAGAAGGTCTGGAGAAGGCGGGCAAGGCGTTTGAAACCGCTGAAAAGCACCTGCAGCGCTATTCCACTTCAGTGGGCCGGCTCACCGGCGAGCCGGTGGAAGAGCAACTGACCCTGCCCGATCCCGGCGCCGCCGGCGTCGCGGGCAGCAGTTCGTAGCAGAGCTATTGATGTGGCACAGGCATTCTTGCCTGTGCGCGGCTAGTCCCACGGACGCGCCCGCCACGCGAAGCTGGCGCCGTAGGCCATAGTCGCACTGAAGAACGCCGCACTGAAGAACGCCGCTTTGAACCAGGACGCCAACCGTGTAGCCGCCGGCCGCGGCGCTGGTTTTTCTTGACGCCGCTGTATCACGACAAAGCGTCTTTGCAGAATTTGACGCACTTCGCCATTTCGGCCATCACGCCCGAGCCTTCGGGGATGTCGTATTCCAGCTCGATGTTCGCCGGCCATTTGTACTTCTCTTTGGCCATCAACTGAAGGACTTCCCTGAGCGGCGTCTCGCCCTGTCCCCAAGGCGTATTGCCACCGCCGTGGCTGCCGTACTTCTTGTCCTTCAAGTGGAAGCTCGTGATGCGGTCATGATGCGCCTTGATAAACGGGATCGGCGACGCGCTGATCGCCTCGGTGAAGTGGCCGACGTCGAGATTGATTGTGTTGTACTTCGACTGCTCCAGCGCCGTATCCCAACTGTGCTCGTTCACCTGCGTGTGATTGTGATACCCGATAGAAACCTTGTGCCTGTCCGCGAATTGGCCGATCCGCTTCGTCAGCTCTCCACCGTTTGGCAACTCCATCGTGATATTGTTCGCGCCGAGCGTTTTGGCCACGGTGAAAACGTATTCGAATTCGTCGTCGGACATGTTCGCGGCGAGCGGCAGCTTGAAGATGTCAATATTCACGCCCCCCTCGTTGTACATGCTGCGGAGCGCCTTGTACTTGTCCATGGAAACCGAGAGGCGCCAATTCCTCCGCTCTTCGGCTGCCTTTCGCATCGCCTCCTGCTGCTCCGGCGTCAGTGGCGCACGACCTCCGGGTCCACGGCCCGGGCCGCCCGGTCCACGCCCACGGCCGCTGCTGGGGGCGCCCGCGTAGGTCTCGGCCACATCGCCCATCAGTTCGATCGAGTTGATGCCGAGCTCGGCGCAATACTTCAGGATGTCCTGCGCCGTGCCCGGCAGCGTTCGAAAGCTGTAAGTGATCGTGCCGATCTGGACTCCGTGGAATTTGGAGTTCGGCTTCGCCAGCAGGCTCGCCGCGGGGAGAGCCGCGGCGGCCATTTTTCCGAAATCTCGTCGTGTGAGTGTCATTTGATCTCCCTTAGAGCTTCACTTCCCATCCCTTGCGATAGTTAGGCTTGATCCACCTGGCCGCGTCCTTGTTGTTGGTGAACTCACCCTTGTTGTTGTCCCAGAGCAGCTTGCCGTCGTAGTGAACGGCAGCGGCCCCGAGCACCAGCCACTCGGTGTATCGTCCGGCGATGCTGAAATTGGAACAGGCCGGCGCCCCGCCCTTGCACGCGCGGACCCAGTCCCGTGCATGCGCCGCGAGGTTCGAGCCGGTGCTCGCGCCGGGCGAACGTTGCAGGTACGGATCGGGCAGCTTGTATTCCGCCCAACGGGATCCAGGAAGCAGGCCGACGCCTTCACCGCGTCCACTCGTGCCCATGTGGCCCTTCGAGCCGACGAAGATGCAGTTGTATCCGCTCCCTTGAGGTCCGCCTCCCCGGCCGCCGCCACCGCCAGGTGCGCCGGCAGCACCTGGGCCACCCGGGCCGCCTGGAGCGCCCTGTCCCTGTGCCGGACCGACCTGCGGGCCCTGGCCGGGGATCTTGCGCGCTTCTTCGATCGTCATGCCCGGGGGCGTGTACGCGTCGCCGCCCGCCTGGTGATACCAGTAGATCGTCACGGGAGGCATGCCCGGGCGCGCGGCAAACTCATACTTGATCGTCAGCTCATCGGGGAACGTAAACGGCGGCAGCGCATCCTTCTTGGTGCACTCGACACTGACCAGGTGCTGCGGACCCAGCTGGAGCGCCCAGTTTGCAGGACCGAGGATGTGTATGCCCCAGTCGCCGATCAGGCTGCTGCCGAAATCGTAAAAACCACGCCAATTGAAGGGCAGGTAGAAGCCGAAATTCTGCCGGCCGGCAAACCCGCGGCCGCCGCCCGCGCCGGGTCCGCCCGCAGCTCCCGGCGGTGGCGCGCCGGGTCCTGCGGGAGCGCCTGCGCCCGCCGGTCCGCGGCGGCCGCTGCGCGCGTCGCGCTAAGCGACGAACGCCTTGTACTCGTCATCGCCCGCGGTGAACGGGCGCCAGGGCGCGCCGCCGAGCCATAGGTCCCAATCGAGCGTTTCGGGCACGGGCGTGGGAGCGGGGATCTTGGCCATCCCCTGCGGCCAACTCGGCCGGCCGGTCCACGCGTGGACCTCTCTGACCTCGCCGATCTCACCCGACCAGAAGATCTCGCACGCGACGCGGGTCGCATCGTGCGAGTAGCCCTGGTTGCCCATTTGCGTTGCGACTTTGTACTTTTCCGCCGCTTGCGTCAGGAGGCGCGCCTCCCACGAGGTGCGGGTCAGCGGCTTCTCAAGATAAACGTGCTTCCCGAGTTGCATGCACGCCAGCGCGCAGATGGCGTGCATATGGTCAGGCGTCCCTATGACCACGGCGTCAATTTCTTTGCCCTGTTTGTCGAGCATCTTGCGGAAGTCCTCGTACCGGATCGCCTTCGGAAAGCGCTCGGAGGATTCGGTACCGCGGACCCAATCAACATCGGCAAGCGCGACGACGTTTTCGACGCCGGCGTGCGCCTGGCGCAAGTCGGCCGCGGGTTGCCCGCCTGCTCCGATCGCAGCGAGGTTGAGTTTCTCGTTGGGTGATTTGTACCCCAGCGCTTTCAGGGACGGCGTGCTGCCGAATCCGCCGCGCGGAACGGCGCCCGCCAGCAATGCTCCATAGAAGAAATATCGCCTCGAAAATCGGTTGTCGGACATTCCAGTGTTCCTCGCCTTTCCATTCACAGTTCTTGTGCCGGCATTGCGATCCATCTTGCTGACGCGCGCGGCTCCGTAGGATCAGCAAGAGCGGGTCTTACCACGGGCGGCAAGCCTGGGCTGCCTACCACTCTTCTTTCGAGGCCTTGCGCTTGCGGCGCAGGACGATGGCGACGACGCAGACCAGCGCCAGCACGCCGGCGATGATGCGGATGATGATAGTGCTGTCGGAGCCGCCGCTGCCGCCTTCGGGCGAAGCTTGCAGCAGCAGCAGGGCCAGGGCCGGGACGAAAGAACTCATTCGGCGTGTCTCCTTATTGGAGTAGTTGCAGGTCGCGCAAGATCGAAAGCAAGCCCGGCACCAGAATCACCACGAACAGCGCCGGAAGAATAAACAGCACAATGGGGAAGACCATTTTAACCGCGGCCTTGTTGATGGTGGCCTCGATCTCCAGCCGCCGCTTCGTGCGCAGCGAGTCGGCGTAAATCCGCAGGGCCTGTGAGAGGCCGGTGCCAAAGCGCTCGGCCTGCACGATCATGCTGGCCAGCGAGCGGATGTCCATCAGCCCGGTGCGCCGGGCCATGTGCTGGAAGGCCACCGAGCGTTCCTGCCCGGCCTGCACTTCGAGCGTCATCCAGTAGAACTCGTCGGCCAGCTCCGGGTAAACGAAGCGCAACTCGTCGCTGACGCGCACGATGGCCTGGTCGAGCGACAGGCCGGCGCCGAGCACGATGCTGAGCATGTCCGTGGTATCGGGCAGCGCGGCCAGCAGGCTGAGCCGGTGGCGCTTGCGCAGCGACAACAGCACCTGTTCGGGAACAAAATAGCCCAGAACCAGCGCCGCCACCAGCCCAAAAATCAGGACCGATACTTCACCGTCCTTGAGCAGCGTCCAGGCGGCGGCCACGAGCGCCGAGGTGAACAGCAGCGACAGGATGCCGAACACTTTCACCGAGCCGGGGCGGCGGATGCCGGCGCGCATCAGCTCCACTTCCTTCTCGGTGAACCAGCTCCGCCCGAAAACCAGGCCGAAGGTGGACTGCAGGATGATGTCCCAGATGTCTTCGGCGGCCGGGCGCCGGCCGCCGCCGAGCGAGCGCGCCTGCAGTTCCTCGACGCGCCGCGCCAGGGCGTCATCGCGGGTGCGCAGGTAATAATTGCCGCCGGCCACCAGCAGCGTCAGGCTGCCGCCCACGGCCACGAAAAACAGCAATGCGATTCCCAGGGACATCTATAGCCTGACCGAGCCGACTTTGCGGATCACCAGGATGCCGATCAGCTCGGAAAAGATTCCATAAATCAGGAACTTCGCGCCGGCCGGGGTGAGCCACAGCAGCGATACGTACTCGTACCGGATGAAATAAAACACCAGGCCGGTGAAAATCGGCAGTCCACAGAGCAGGCCGGCGGAGAAGCGCTGCTGGGCGGTGTGCGCGCGCAGCCGGGCGCGCAACTGCAGCCGCTCGCGAATCACCATCGAAAGGTTCTCCATCACGGTGACGATGTTGGCGCCGGTTTCACGCTGCAGGATGACGCCGGTGGCGAAGAAGCGCAGGTCGAGCAGCGGAACGCGGTCGCCCATGCTGTGCAGCGCCTGCTCGACCGTGGAGCCGAGCGACAGATCCTCCAGCAGCTTCTTGAACTCGCCGGCCAGCGGCTCGAAGGTTTCCTGCGCCAGCACTTCGAGGCCGCCGTGGATGTTGTGGCCGGCGCGCATGGCGCGGGTGAACAGGTCAATCGCTTCCGGCAGCATCTCCTCGATCTGGCGCATGCGCCGCTGCCGCTTCCAGCCGACATAGAGGAAGGGAAGGGAGGCGCAGCCCAGGGCGAACATCACCTGCAGGATGCGGAAGGGAAACAGGCGCAGCAGGTCGGAGGCCAGAAAGGTCGAGGCCAGCAGCAGGACGCTCATGGTGACCACGTTGCCGGCGCGGTAAGGCAGGCGCGCCTGGTCAATCATGGCCTGCAGGCGGGACATCACCTCGACGCGCGAGTAGAGCTCGTGCAGGAACCCGACGCCGCTCATCTGACGCTGTTTGAGCAGCGAGCCCGGGCGGCGCGCGGTCTCGACGCGCAGGCCGCGCAGGCGCTGTTCCTTCGCCGCGTGCATGCGCCGCTCCGGGCGCCACCAGGCGTACTCCGCCGCCGCCAGGAACGCCACTGTAAAGATCGTCAGAGTAAAAAAAATAACCACCAAGGCACCAAGACACCAGGAAAACTACAAAGCGATTCTCCGAATGCCCGCCTTGATCAACGGGACATTGAAATTGATCAGCAGACCGAGCCGGCGACCCGACAATTTCAGGTCTGTCAACACCTGAGCCTCGTGCAGAGGAAGAAGCGCATCCATCGCCTTCAACTCCGAGACCGGTTCTCTTGGTGTCTTGGCGCCTTGGTGGTTCATTTTCCTTACCGGACCTCCAGGTGTTCGGCGGAGACCTGCGAAGGTAAATGGATGCCGGCGGCGCGGAGGCGCTCGAGGAAAAGCGGCCGGTGGCCGGTGGCCTTGAAGCGGCCGGTAACGCGTCCGCTTTCCAGGCCCACGCGCTCAAACTGGAAGATTTCCTGGACGGCCACGCCCTCCTCGTCGAGGCCGGTGACCTCGGTGATGCTGGTGACCTTGCGCGAGCCGTCGTGCAGGCGGGCGCAGTGGACCACCACCTGGATGGCGGAAACCACCTGCTGGCGGATCACCCGGTCGGGTAGTCCCATGTTGGCCATCAGCACCATGGTCTCGATACGGTGGAAGGCGTCGCGCGGAGAATTGGCGTGCACCGTGGTCATCGAGCCGTCGTGGCCGGTGTTCATCGCCTGGAGCATGTCGAGCGCCTCGGGGC
>JBKKAI010000016.1:0-9849 GCA_046714815.1 Terriglobia bacterium
CCTTTGCGCTGTACATCTTTGTAACGCACATGATCGGCGACGTGGCCGCACCGGCGCTGGTGGGGAAAATCGCCGATCATGCCGGGCTGCGCGCCGGACTGCTGCTGGCCGCCGGCGCCAACGTTGCCGGCGGCATCGCTTTCCTGATCGCCGCCTGGTCCATCTGGCGCGGCACAGGCAGCCGAAACCCGGCACAGGCAGGAATGCCTGTGCTACGTTAGTGTTGTGAAACACCCCTTTTAAGGAGCGTGCATACGAATGGCCGAGAAGCTCGCCACGCCCGCCACCCCGCCGGACCCGGCGGCCACTTTCAAACCTTACATCTCGCCGGAGCAATCGCCGCCTGAATTAACCATCAAGGCGGCCATCCTGGGGGCCTTGTTCGGGCTGATCTTCGGGGCCGTCACGGTTTACCTGGCGCTGCGGGCGGGCCTGACAGTGAGCGCCTCGATCCCCATCGCCGTGCTGGCCATCGCGGTATTCAAGAGGGTGGGCTCGACGATCCTGGAGAACAACATCGTGCAGACGGCCGGGTCGGCCGGGGAGTCCATCGCCGCCGGCGTGGCTTTCACGCTGCCCGCGCTGATCTTCCTGGGATTCGCCGATTACTTCACGGTCCCGCGAATTTTCCTGGTGGCGCTGGTGGGCGGCTGCCTGGGCGTGCTGTTCATGATCCCGCTGCGCCGCTACCTGATCGTGAAGGAGCACGGCAACCTGCTCTATCCGGAGGGAACGGCCTGCGCCGACGTATTGATCGCCGGCGAGCGGGGCGGATCTTTCGCCGCCAAAGTTTTCTGGGGGCTGGGCATCGGCGGCGTGTACCAGTTCCTGATGCAGGGCCTGCGCTGCTGGAACGAGACGCCCACCTACGACCCGCGCTGGTACCCCGGCGCGCGGCTGGCGGGAAGCATCACGCCGGAGTACCTGGGTGTGGGTTACATCATCGGCGTGCGCATCGCCGGAACGCTGGTGGCCGGCGGCGTCTTTTCCTGGCTGATGCTGATCCCGGCCATCAAGTTCTTCGGCGGCGGCCTGACAACGCCGTTGTTTCCCGGCACCGTGCCGATTTCCGAAATGACTCCCGACGTAATCTGGGCGCGCTACATCCGGCCGATCGGGGCGGGCGCGGTGGCCACCGCCGGATTGTTCACGCTGTGGCGCACCATCCCGACGATTGTGGATGCGTTCCGCGCCGGCGCGCGCGACCTGATGTCCGGCAAAGAGGGCCGCTCGGCGGAGACGAGGCTGCGCACCGAGCAGGATCTGCGGATGACGCTGGTGATGGCCGGCTCGCTGTTCCTGCTCCTGGTGATCTGGGGAGTGCTTCAGTTCAGCATCAACCCGGGGTCGCCGATCGGCAATTTCATCGCCTCGGTGATGATGGTGATCTTCGGATTCCTGTTCGTGACCGTCTCGTCGCGCATCGTGGGAATCATCGGCAGCTCGTCGAACCCGATTTCGGGCATGACCATCGCCACGCTGATGGCCACGTCGCTGATCTTCGTGATGGTCGGCTGGACGGCGGGCGCGTTCCCGGCGGTGGCGCTTTCGATCGGCGCGGTGGTCTGCATCGCCGCGGCCAACGGCGGCGCCACTTCGCAGGACCTGAAGACCGGCTTCCTGGTGGGCGCCACGCCGTGGCGGCAGCAGGTGGCGCTGATCATCGGCGCGCTGGCGTCGGTGCTGGTGATCGGCTACACCATCACCTATCTGAACCGCGCTTACTCGCGCGTGCAGCCGGCCACTTTCGCCGTGGATGTGCGCGCCCTGCCGGAGGTGAAGTCGCGCAAAATGATCGAGCACGGCGGCCGCCAGTATGACCAGGTGACTATCCTCGGCTCGCGCCAGGTGCCGGACGGCACATACTATGCCGACCCGGCCACGGGGCAGATCGAGCACCAGCTCGCGCACGGCATCGGCTCGTCGGTGATGCCCGCGCCGCAGGCGCTGCTGATGAGCACGGTGATCAACGGCATCCTGAACCGCAACCTCCCCTGGGGCCTGGTGCTGATGGGCGCTTTCCTGGTGGTGACGGTGGAGTTGTGCGGCGTGCGCTCGCTTTCGTTCGCCGTGGGCGCGTACCTGCCCATTTCCACCACCGCCAGCATCTTCGCCGGCGGCGTCGTCCGCTGGCTGGTGGACCGCCAGTCGAAGGCCGCGGCCGGCGGCGCCCACGGCGAGGGCGAAGTCGGCAGCGGGCCGCTGTTCAGCTCCGGCCTGATCGCCGCCGGGTCGCTGGTGGCGCTGCTGATCGTCGCGCCGCTGAACGTATTGCGCAAAGATCAGCCGGATTATCTGCTGCTCGGACCGCGCTGGCTGGGCGAGGCTTTCACTTCCAGCCCCATCGTCGGCCTCGCCGCATTCCTGTGCCTCTGCGGCGCCCTTTATCACTTCGCGCGCAAACCGCTCGCGCGTAGCGATGAAAAAATAGTGTAGCGATGAAAAAATAGTGTTAACCATCGCCTCCGTTCGGCGTCTAAGACTGATGAACGGAGGAATGACGTGAACGGCGCATCAGAACGAAAATGGCAATGGACCGGGGGGCTGGCTTACGTCGCTCTCTTCTTCTATATCTTCCTGCTCAAACCGGTCCCGGAACAGAGCCTGCTGCGCGAAGTCACCGTGGATGCGCAGCCAGCGGCGGTGGCTGCGCAGCGTACGCTCCAGGTTGCCGTGAGGGGCGATGAAGCGTGCGACCGCTCGCTGCACGTCAGCTTTGTCTTCTGCCCGTTCAAGACCCAGGTCCTGCGGCTCGCCACGGGGAAGCCCGTGTCGCCTTTGTCCTTGCTGGTCCAGGCGCACCAGGTGCGCCTGTGGACCGAACCGCGGGGTGACCGCGTCACGTTGAAAGCCGAGATCCGCTGGCGGGTACGCGGCGGCCTGCTCGGCAAGGCCCTCGATTCGCTCGCGGGCAGCGCCCCGCGCGAGGCCCTGCTGGCGCAATCGCTCGGCCGCTATAAAGCCGCCGCCGAGGAGCAGAGCATTCACCGCGCCTCGTTGCCCTCGTTGCCCTCGTTGCGCCCGCCCTTCTCCGAACTGAATTAGCCGTTGCCGGCATTCTCTCACTCGAGCCCTTCGCGGCGCAGGAGCGCCCTGAGATTCCTCGAGCCGTGAACCACTCGCAAAATCTCCACGCCCTCCGGGAGGGGCCGATAGAAGACGAGCATGTGCTCGAAACCGGTCACACGGAACACACGGAGATCCGCAAGCCCTGGATGCTTGGCGCGGGAGCGCCATCCTATGTTCGGCTGTGTGGCGAGAAGCACGAAGGTGCTGTCCGCCGCTTCGAAGAAACGGAGGGCTACGTCCAGGCTCGCCTTTTCCGCAAGCTGATCGGCGTAGTCGTCGAGATCGCGATCGGCTTTAGGCTTTACAACGTATCGGGCGCTCACCGAGTGCCGGTTTTCTGGTGGCGATCAATGAGCCGTTGCTGCTTCTCCGCCCAATACCGTTTATCCGTCTGAAGCGACTCGCCGGAGGTCAGCCCTTCGGCGGCGAGGGCTTCGAGTTCCTCCTCGGCCGCCTGGTCGTCACGGACGATCCGCTCGATGTAGGTTTCAACCGTGACCCCTGCGGCTTCCGCTCGGGCCCGGAGCCTGGCTTCCAGCTCAGGATGGATGGTAATCGGCACGGGGTCGTCTCCTTATGTCTCTGCAGGCCATTTTACGCTCTTTGCCGGAAGCTGTCATTTTCGACGAGCGGTTTCAGCGGTTTCATGACTTACCGAAGTTCCGGTCACAGCCGGTCCGCCAACCGATAACGGGACGCTGACACACTGTTACCATCGCTTGCTTCTCGCATGGCCGGTACTGCCTCCCGAGCCTTCGAGCTGCTCTTCGCGCCGCTGGCGCTCTCGCGCCGCCTCCGCCCCTTCCTCTGGGCCGGCATGCTGGCGATGCACCTCGGCCTCATGGCGCTGATTGATTTCGCCGATCTGAGCTTCGGCATGGTGATCCTGCACCTGTTCACCTTCGACCCGGGGTGGATCCGGCCCGCGCCGCGCGATTCGCCATGAAACATTGTTCTACGATGGGCACTGCGGCTTGTGCCATCGCGCTGTTCGCTTCGTGCTGGCCGGGGGCCGGCCCGCCGGAGGGATACCGTATCCGTCGGCTGCTGTTCCAGCAGATCGTACTGGAAGCCGAGCGCCGCAGCCTGCCCGACAGCCTGGTCTTCGCCACCGCCGATGGCCGTCTGCTGACGCGCACGGCCGCCGCGATTGCGTTGCTCGACCGGATGGGGGCGTGTGGCGCGTCTTCGGCTGGCTGCTGCATCTGGCGCCGCGGGCGCTTCGAGACGCCGCCTATGACAGCATCGCGCGTATTCGCTATCGGCTCTTCCGCCCGCCGCCGGAGGCCTGTCCGATCATCCCGAACCATCTCAGGGACAACTTCCACCTCCAATGAGCGAACAAACACAAAGGCAGCGACATCTAGGTTTCAACCGTGACCCCTGCGGCTTCCGCTCGGGCCCGGAATCATCGCGCCGCGGTCGCGGCAAGCCGCGACTCGCTTGAAAGCGGTGGCAAGCCACCGCACTCCAAGCCCAAACGACGGCGCCGAAAAGCGTGTGCTACAGTGGGAATGAGGTCCTTTCGTGCCCAACCCCGTGGAGCAGCGCGCGGCCAACCGGCTTATCGGAGAGAAAAGTCCCTACCTGCTGCAGCACGCCTATAACCCGGTGGACTGGTATCCGTGGGGCGACGAGGCGTTCCGGAAGGCGCGCGAGCAGGACCGGCCCATCTTCCTCTCCATCGGCTACTCCACCTGCCACTGGTGTCACGTGATGGAGCGCGAGTCGTTCGAGAACCCCGTGATCGCCGGGCAGATGAACCGGCTGTTTGTGAACATCAAGATGGACCGCGAGGAGCGCCCCGACGTGGATCGCGTATACATGGCTTACGTGCAGGCGGTCAGCGGTGGAGGCGGATGGCCGATGTCGGTGTGGCTTACGCCCGACTTGAAGCCGATCTACGGCGGGACCTACTTCCCGCCCGACGACCGCTACGGGAGGCCCGGCTTTCCGGCGGTATTGGACAAGGTGGCCGAGGCCTGGCGCGAGCAGCGCGACGCGGTGGTGCGATCGAGCGAAACGATCACCGCGCAGCTTCGCGCCGCCGTGGCCGCCACCCCGCGGCAGTTGGTGGACAGCTCGGTGTTCTACCGGGCGTTCAAGACCTTCCAGCAGAGTTTCGACCCGCGGCAGGGAGGATTCGGCTCGGCGCCGAAGTTTCCCCGCCCGGTGACGCATAACTTCCTGCTGCGCTACTATGCGCGCGCCGGGGACGACGAGGCGGCGCGCATGGTGATGGCCACGCTGTTCCGCATGGCCCACGGCGGCATGTACGACCACCTCGGCGGCGGCTTTCACCGCTACTCGGTGGATGCCTTCTGGCACGTGCCGCACTTCGAGAAGATGCTGTATGACCAGGCGCAACTCGTCATCAGCTTCCTCGAGGCCTTCCAGGTGGGTCACGGCGACTTTTTCGCGCGCATCGCGCGCGAAACCATCGAGTACGTACGGCGCGATCTCGCCGACGCCTCCGGCGCCTTCTATTCAGCCGAGGATGCCGACAGCCTGATCGAGCACGGCAAGACCGAGCGTGCCGAAGGCGCGTTCTACGTCTGGAATGATTCGAATATGGCCGAGCTGATCGGATCCGATGCGGAGTTGTTCAACTCCTATTACTGGATCAAGCCGGAGGGCAACGCCGACGACCCGCACGGCGAGCTGACCGGCAAAAACATCCTGCACGTCACGAAAACCGTGGAGGACCTGGCCGCCGATCTGAAACGGCCGCCGGAGGAAGTGGAGGAAGCGCTGCGGCGGGCGCGTGCGAAGCTGTTCGAAGCCCGCGCGAGGCGGCCCGCCCGCACCTCGACGACAAAATCATCTGCGCCTGGAACGGCCTGATGGTTTCCGCGCTGGCGCGCGCGTCCCAGGTGCTCGACCACGCGCCTTACCTGGAGTCCGCCGAGCGGGCCGCCCGCTTCCTGGCCGCTACCTTGTGGAACGAAAACGACGGCACGCTGGCGCGCCGTTACCGCGACGGCCAGGCGGCCTTTGACGGCGGTCTGGAAGACTACGCTTTCCTGGCGCAGGGTCTGCTGGACCTTTACGAAGCGTCGTTCGGCCTCGAGTGGCTGCGCCTGTCGCGCCGCCTAACCGAGCGGATGATCGAGCTGTTCTGGGACGAGGAAGGGGGCGGGTTCTTCTCGACCTCCGGCCGCGACCCCTCCGTGCTGGTGCGGATGAAGGACAACTACGATGGGGCCGAGCCTTCGGGCAACTCCGTCGCCGTGCTCAACCTGCTGCGGCTGGCGGAGATTTTCGACGTCGCCGATTGGCGGCAGAAGGCCGAGAAAAGCTTCAGCGCCTTCTCCGGGCTGATGAGCGAGCACCCGCACGCTCTGCCGCAGATGCTGGTGGCGTATGGCTTTCTGCAGGACACGCCGCTGCAGATCGTGATCGCCGGGGAGCGAGATGATCCGGCGGCGGGCGCGCTGCTGCGCGTGGTACACGAGCGTTTCCTGCCGAACAAGATCCTGCTGCTGGCCGACGCCGCGGCGCGCGCCGAGATGGGCGGCGCGCTCCCGTGGCTGGCGGCGATGACGCCGCGTGACGGGCGGCCCGCCGCCTACGTCTGCCGCCACTATGCCTGCGAGCGCCCGGTGGACGACCCCGCCGCGTTGCGTGAGCTGCTCGGCAGCCGCGCCGTGATTTCGCCGCGATGAACGACAAAACTCGCACAGGCTGGAAAGCCTGTGCCGCGTGGCTGATGAAGCGATTGCTGCTCGCCGTGCTCGCTGTCGCGCCGCTCGTGGCGCAGGAGGCCCCGCTGCGCCTGACGCGCCTCACCGGCGGGGTCAGCCTGCCGACCGATATTCAGCACGCCGGCGACGGCAGCAACCGGCTCTTCATCGTCCAGCAGGGCGGCCTGATCCGAATCTTTCGCGATGGCGCGCTTCGGCCGCAGCCTTTCCTCGATATCACCGCGAAGACGCGCGGCGGCGGCGAGCGCGGCCTGCTGGGCCTGGCCTTCCCGCCCGATTACCAGCGCAAGCAGTACTTCTACGTCAACTACACGGACCTGGCCGGCCACACCGTCATTGCACGCTACCGCACCAGCTCGAATCGGGACGTGGCCGACCCGGCGAGCGAAGCCATCCTGATCCCCATCAACCAGCCGTTCGCCAACCACAACGGAGGCCAACTGCGCTTCGGCCGCGACGGCTTCCTCTACATCGGCATGGGTGACTGCGGCAGCGCGGGCGATCCGCAGAACAACGGGCAGAACCGCATGGCGCTGCTCGGCAAGATGCTGCGCGTGGACGTGGAGTCCGATCTGGCCGAGGTGCGCACGCCGCCCGGCAACCCGTTCGCCAATAATTCCGCCTATCATCCGCATATCTGGGCGCTCGGCCTGCGCAACCCGTGGCGGTATTCGTTCGACCGCGCCACCGGCGACCTGTGGATCGCCGACGTGGGACAGAACCGCGCCGAAGAGGTGAACTTCCAGCCGGCCTCCAGCCGCGGCGGCGAGAATTACGGCTGGGTGCTGATGGAAGGGCTGCAATGCTTCCGCGCCGGCTGCAGCATGGCGGGGCTGACGCTGCCGATCCTGGAGTACGGCCGCGGCGACGGCTGCTCGGTGACCGGCGGGCACATCTACCGCGGCACGCGCTCGCCCGGGCTGCGCGGCACGTATCTGTACGGCGACTTCTGCAGCGGCAGTATCTGGGGCGTGCGCCGCGAGGGCCAGGAGTGGGTGAACCGGCTGCTGCTGGCGAGCGGCCTGCCGATCTCCACATTCGGGGAAGATGAGGCCGGCGAGATTTACCTGGGCGATTACAGCGGCGCGGTCCACCACGTCGCCGGCAGCGCCGCACCGGCCTTCACCGCGGCCGCCGCCGTCAACGCCGCCAGCAACGCGCCGGGACTGGTTGCCGGCTCGATCGCCACGCTCTACGGCGTGGGCCTGGTGAACGCGGAAGGAATCGTTACGGCGGGCGCGATTCCATTGCCGATCACCCTGGGCGGCGTGGCCGTGACGGTGGGCGGCCGGCCGGCGCCGCTGTTTGCCGTGGCCAACGTGAACGGGCAGGAGCAGATAAATTTTCAGGTCCCGCACGAAGCGGCGGGCGCCGCGGTTTCGATCATCGTCACGCGCGACGGGGTTCCGAGCGCTCCAGTGGAAGTGCCGCTGCTCCCCGCGCAGCCGGGCGTCTTCACCAGCAACGGAACCGACGCGATCGTCGTGCGCCACGCCGACGGCACTCTGGTCACGCGCCAGCGGCCGTTGCAGCGCGGCGAGTTGGCCACGTTTTACTCGACCGGCCTCGGCGCGGTGGACAATACGCCCTCGACCGGCGCCGCCGGGCCGCGCAGCCCGCTGGCCGCGACACGGTCGCTGCCCCAGGTCACCATCGGCGGCGTCGCCTGTGAGGTTCTTTACTCGGGGCTGGCGCCGGACCTGGTGGGGCTGTATCAATTGAATATTCGCATGCCGGCGGGCATAGCCGCCGGCGACCGTGAGCTGGCGCTGACGATTGCAGGCGCGGCCGGCCGCAGCGTGACCGTCCCCGTTCAATAGGCTTCTTCACAACCCACAAATCCATGAAAACAAAGCACGTTGCTTTTGTTGTCTGACCTGTGTTACAATAGACAGGATAACGCTAAGGTCGTGAAGGAGACTTCTTGATGGCGAAGGAATTTGCAGTTGGGCAGGCCGTGGAACATTCCACCTATGGTTTGGGCACCATCGCTGCCAGCGACGCCGATCGGACCACGGTGGATTTCGAGGTTCATGGGCCCAAGAAGTTCGTCACCTCTATCGTAAAGCTCGAAGCGTCGGAGAAAATTCCGCAGGGTCGGGCGGCGCGGCGGCGCGGAGTTCGTAAACCCAGGGTGAAGGCCGCGGCCAAGGCTGAGGGGAAGGCCGAGGTCAAGGCGACCGCGTAAACGGTCATCACAGATCGAAACTGGTTGCGGGGGCAGGACGTGACAGCGTACCTGCCCTTGAGTTTTATTAGGGGGGCGACATGGGCCTCGAAAGCCGGCGGCAAAGCCGCCTGAGCGTCAGCATGACCGCGCTGGTGAGGGGCGTGGACCGGTTTGGCCAGCCGTTCGATGAATCCACCAATTCGGAAAACATCAGCCAGGGCGGGTTGATGCTGCTGACGCGGCGCGAGCTGGCGCCCGGCGCCGAATTGGACATCACCATTACCCGCCCGCCGCTCGGACGCCGCGAGCAGGCGCCGTTTTTCACCACCGGCAAGGTGGTTCGCAGCATCCCCGAGGGCGAGGAGTTCCGTGTCGCGGTCCAGTTCACCGGCCCTCAGTTCCGCACCTTTGTCAAAGAAACGTAAGCGCAGTGCGGCCAGCCGCAACCCAAGCAAGCCACAGACACACGGAGGCACAGAGCCGAACAAGCCCAGGTATGACAGGGGCTGCGGACGTTTACCGTGGTTAACAAAATCGTCGCGGGTCCGAACAAAGCGGAGGCATACAAATGGAATCGGAAGCGGCATTTCGCGTCGAGCGGGACACGATGGGCGAGGTGCGCGTGCCGGCTGCCGCGCACTACGGCGCGCAAACGCAGCGGGCGGTGGAGAATTTCCCGATCTCGGGCCTCCGCTTCCCGCGCCGCTTCATCCGCGCGCTGGCGCTGGTGAAGGGCGCGGCGGCGCAGGTGAACGAAGACCTGGGCCTGCTCCAGCCGGAGATCGCCGGCGCCATTCGAAAGGCAGCCGAGGAAGCCGCCGTAGGGAAATGGGACGGCGAATTCGTGCTCGACATCTTCCAGACTGGCTCCGGCACCTCAACCAACATGAACGTCAACGAGGTGCT
>JBKKAI010000017.1:0-2701 GCA_046714815.1 Terriglobia bacterium
CGCGGCGGAAGCTGAGGTTAGTGAAGACCTCCAGGCCATGCTGGCACGGGAAGGCCTCGGTGACGCCGGCCTCTTCGTCATTCCGGAAGTAGCCCTTGACAGGCTTGGCATGCTGCCGGCCGATGCCACGCAGGCCCTTGGAACGTGGCTGCGAAACCTTGCCGCGGACGCCGCGGGAAGGGCGGACATCGCCCGGCGAACGCTCAACGGGACAGTCAAGGCACTGAGCCACAGAGTCGAGCTCGTCGCCGAGGCGTCGGAAGAACAAAGGCGGGCCGCCGGGCTCCTCAGTGAGGACGCCCGGAGCGCCTACCAGGACGCCGTGGCCAGGATCCTCGATGCCACCAAGGACGGTGCCCTGCTGCGCGGCGAGGTGCTGGCCCGCTGGCAGGACTTCGTCGGGACCGGGGAATTCTTCCGGAGCCTGGAGCAGAACATCGGCCGCTTTCGGGACCGCGTAGGCGCCTTCTTCCGCGGCGAACCGACGCCGGCAATCAGGGTGGAAACGGCCATCGAAACGGGACTGCAGGCAGTCATCGTCGACGAAGCCGCCAACGCGGCGGAGGACGCGGACCAGCGCTGGCGCTCGGACCCCGCGGGCCGCCAGCTCCTGGCAGCTGATGACCTTTCAGGAACCAGCCCGGGGTTTGACGATGCCGTGGCCGCGGAAATCCGTGCCTGGCAGGGGAGCCTCATGGAGCTCATCCGGACAGAGGGGCAGGGCAAGCGGGCGCAGGCCCGGTGGTTGTCCTTCGGCGTCAACGGACTCGGCGCCGCACTCATGATCGTGGTGTTCTCCATGACTGCCGGCCTCACGGGTCTGGAGATCGGAGTCGCAGGAGGCACCGCCGTCGTCGGACAAAAACTGCTGGAGGCGGTTTTCGGCGAAGACGCTGTGCGGCGCCTTGCGCGGACTGCGCGTGAAGACCTGCACACCCGATGCCAGAACCTGCTGCAGGCTGAGCAGCGGCGCTTCCTGGACCGGCTGGACCCGGATACGGGCGCCGGGGCCGAAGTCCTCGCTGGGCACGCTGAGGCGCTGAAGAAGCTGGCGGGCGCCGCATGAGCCGCCATGGCGGGGCCGGGGAAGCATCCCGGCTGCAGCGCCGCCTCGAGGCGCTCAATGACGCCCGTGAGCTTGCCGACGGTGTCCTGGCCGACAGCACCCTGGACGAGGTCCTCAACGTGCTGGAGCGGGCCAGTTCGCGCCGGCCCCTTGATGGCGGATTCAATCCCGCCGCCGGGCCGCGTCGATCACCTGCGGCGTAAGCCGGCAGGCGACGCCGTTCCCGACTTGATTCGCCAACTCGTCCAAGCCGCCGTTGCCGCCCTGCCGCGCGGCGAACTCAAGCTGCGCCTCGTCGATGCGGTGGAGCGCGAGTTGATCGAATACGTCATGCGGCAGTGCAACGGCGTCGGCGTCAAAGCGTCCGAGATGATCGGCATTAACCGCAATACGCTGCACAAGAAACTGGAAGAATACCGCGGCAATCCCGGAGCGGAAGCCACTTGAGCGCGTTCAAAACCAAACTTGCTACAACGACACGATGACCCTGCGAAAAATCACTCGCGCTCTGCTCAGCGTCAGCGACAAGACCGGCCTGGTCGATCTGGCGCGCGGACTCGCGGCGCTCGGCATCGAACTGGTTTCGACCGGCGGCACGCGCCAGGCGCTCGCCGACGCCGGGCTTGCGGTCCGCGACATCAGCGACGTGACCGGCTTTCCGGAAATCCTCGATGGCCGAGTGAAAACACTGCACCCGCGCGTCCACGCCGGCATTCTCTCGATCCGCGACAACGCGCACCATCAGGCGGTGATGAAGGAGCAAGGGCTGGCCTACATCGACCTGGTTGTGGTCAATTTGTATCCGTTCGAGCAGACCGCGGCAAAGGCGAACGCCGATCACGAAGAAATCGTTGAGAACATCGACGTGGGCGGGCCGTCGATGATCCGGGCGGCGGCGAAGAATTATCACGATGTCGCGGTCGTGACCGACCCCGGCGACTACGAATCGCTGTTGCAAGAATTGCGCTCGACCGGCGGCACCGGGCTGGAGACGCGGCAACGGCTGGCCGCCGCCGCCTTCGCCCGCACCGCGTCCTACGATGCCGCCATCTCCGCGTACTTCGAGCGCACCTTGCAACGGCCCTTTCCGCCGACGCTCAATCTATCCTTCCGCCGCCGGCAGATTCTGCGCTATGGCGAGAACCCGCATCAGCCGGCCGCGCTCTACGTCGAACCACGAGCGGCCCACGTTTGTGTCGCCGCCGCCGAGGTGCTGGGCGGCAAGGAGCTGTCGTACAACAACATTCTCGATCTCGATAGCGCCTTGAACCTGGTGCGCGAGTTCACCGGGCCGGCGGCCGTAGTGCTGAAGCACAATAATCCCTGCGGCGCGGCCGTCGCCGACACGCTCGAATCCGCTTTTGAATGGGCCTACGAAGGCGACCCACTCAGCGCCTTCGGCGGGATTCTCGGCTTCAACCGCGAAGTCGATGAAGCCACCGCCACGCGGATCACCGAGCCGGGGCGATTCATCGAGTGCATCGTCGCGCCCGATTATACCGCGGCGGCCCGCGCCATCCTGACGACGCGGCCGAAGTGGGGCGGCAACGTGCGCCTGCTCCGCACCGGGCCGCTGTCACCCGCGACCTCGCCATTCGAGTATCGCCGCATCGACGGCGGGCTGTTGGTTCAAGC
>JBKKAI010000018.1:0-11257 GCA_046714815.1 Terriglobia bacterium
GCGGCGGCCTCGCGCGCCGCGGCCAGCGCCGCGGCGGCCGTTGTCGCCTCCGCGATACGCGCCTCCATCTCCTGCTGGGCCTGCTCGCGTGCCGCTGCCTGCCCGCGCACCCGGCCGGCCTGCTCGGCCGCCCGCGCGCGCTCGTGCTCCAGCCGGTCCAATTCCAGCCGCGCCACCGACAGCCGCTCGCCGGAACGCTGGAGCTGCGCGGCGAACTGCTTCAGCTCCTGATCGTTGGCGGCGGCGAACTTTTCGCGCTCCACTTCGTCCTTGCGCAGCCGCTCCAGCCATGCGGCGATGCCCAGGGCTTCGGCTTCGATGGACTGCAGCGACGCGGCACAGCCTTCGACTTGCGCGGTGAGCTCGCCGGCGCGCCGGCTCACCTCCCGCAGCTCCCGCTTCAAAGCCAGCGGTCCGGCTGCGGCGCGCTTCCCGCCCGTCAGCGTCGAGCCGTGGAAGCACTCGCCGTCCTGGGTCAGGAAATAATATTGCGGCCAGGCCGGCGCCAGCCCGCGCGCGGCTTCGGCCGACTCGGCCACGTAGCAGGCGTCCAGCCGGGGGAGGAGCGCGGGCGCGAAGGCCGCCAGTCCGTTGGTGAATCGCACGTGATCTTTCAGCGGCGCCAATTCCGGCGGCAGAACGTGGCTTCCGTTTCCGTTTGGCGCCGCGCCGGCGCCGTCAGCGTCGTGGGGCGGTTGCGGCGCCGCTTCGGCGTGGACCAGCGGGTGGACCAGAAATGTCGCGCGGCCCTCCCCCTCGGCGCGCAGCAGTCGCACGCCCTCACGGGCGGCGCCCCAATCCTCCACCAGAACGTACTCGAGCTCGTCGGCGAGGAAGTCCTCCACCAGCGGCTCGTAGCGCGGCTCGACTTCCACGAAGTCGGCGAGGATGCCGAGGGGCTGGAAAGCGGGGCTGTGCCCGTTCACCGCGAACAGTTTTTTCACCGCTTCGGCCGTGTAGGCGTGGTGCGAGAGAATCTGGTCGAGCGAGTCGCGCCGCGCGCGCGCGGCGGAGCTTTCCTCGCGGAGCTGATCGAGCCGCCGGGCGAAGCGCGAGGCGTCCTCCTTGAGCTCCGCGGCGCGCGTCTCCACCGAAGCGCGCTCGGCCGCGACGTTGAGCAGCTCGAGCTGCTGCTGTTTCATGCGCTCGAGCAGCGCGTTGCGCTGCTCCCGCACCGCGGACTCCTCGGCGGCGGCCGTGCCCTGTTCCTTTTCCGCCCGCTCGCGCTGCCGTTCCAGTCCGGCCAGATATTCCTCCACCTGGGTCAACTGGTTGCGCAGATCGGCGAGCTCACCGAGCAGGTTGAGCAGGGCCTCGCGCAGGCCGTCGCGCTCGGCCTCGTTCCGGTGGTGGGCTTCTTCGGCGCGCGCCAGGTCCGCAGCCAGCGTCTGCACCTCAACCTGCGCGGCTTCGAGCGCGTCGCCCGCCCGATCGAGGGCGGCGCGGCACGCACCCATCTCTTCCTCGAGCGCGCTCACCCGCGCGGTGGCCTGGCTCCACTGCGATTCATCCTCCCGCAGCCGGGTCTCCAGCTCCGCCGCCTGTTGCGTCTGGTAGGCGATGCGGTTGCGCGCCCGGTCGGCCTCCATGGCCAGCGCGGCGATTGTCTCGCGCTGATTCCGCAGCGCCTCCTCCTGCTCGTAACCGGCGCGGCTCAGTTGGAAGTGTTCCTGTTCGAGCGCCTCGACCGCGGCCCCCTGTTCCTTCACCCGGCTGGCGGCCATACCCAGCTCCAGCGCCAACTGCATCGCCTGGCGCTCGAGCTCGCCGTGCCGGCTGGCCAGCGACACCCGCAGCCGGGCGCGAAACTCATCGCGCAGCTCCCCGTAGCGGCGCGCCTTGGCCGCCTGCCGCTTCAGCGAATTCACCTGGCGCGTTACCTCTTCCAGGATGTCGTTTACGCGATTCAGGTTCTGCCGGGAGCCTTCCAGCTTGGCCTCGGCCAGGCGCCGCTTCGTCTTGTACTTCGTGACGCCGGCGGCTTCCTCCACCAGCGCGCGCCGGTCATACGGCTTCGAGCTCAGAATCTGCCCGATCCGCCCTTGCTCGATGATGGCATACGATTCCGGGCCGAGGCCCGTGCCCAGGAACAACTCCTGGATGTCGCGCAGCCGGGAGATTCTTCCGTTCAGCAGGTACTCGCTCTCGCCGGAGCGGAACAGCCGGCGCGAGATGACGATCTCGTGCGGCTTTTCGTGACCCACCCGGAGCGCACGCTCCGGCGCATGCTCCGGCTTGTTGCGCTCGGCATGCCCGTTCCCATTGCCGGGGGCAACGCCCTGGCCGTTTCCGTTCGATGCCGGCTCTTCGGGCTGGTGATAGTCGGTGTCCACCATCGTCAGCGTCACCTCCGACATTCCCATCGGCTGCCGGGCGCGGGTGCCGGTGAAGATCACGTCCTGCATGCTGCCGCCGCGCAGGGTCTTGGGGGACTGCTCGCCCAGCACCCAGTTGATGGCGTCGCTGATGTTTGATTTGCCGCAGCCGTTCGGCCCGACAACGGCGGTGATGCCGGCCCCGTTGAAGGTCAGCTCGGTGCGGTCACAGAACGACTTGAATCCGATGAGTTCGATCTTCTTCAGCCTGAGCAAGCGAACCTCCCATAGCGGACCCTGGCCGCGATAGTAAGCCCCATGGAGCGGCCTTGTAAAGCAAAAAAACTACTCTATTTGGGAGCCTTCTAACAGGCCACCCCTATATCTGGTACGTGGAGCGAAGGGGCCGGGAAAGTGCCAGATAACACACAACTTAGCGAAAATGTTTTGGGCAGAGGTTCTTTCGGTGTGTGTGGTCAGGACCGCACGCGGAGCACTGCCACCGAGTTTAGCGCAAAGGGTGGCATCGGCAAAGCAAAATCATCAGCCACCATCGGCCACCCGAAGCGTTCGCTCCGGGCGGCCGGCCGCGCCGGCCGGAACGGATTCGGGATGCTACGGCTGCGCCGCGAGGTCGCTGTAGAAGTGCGCGACGGTGCGGATGCCGCCAAAGAAATTATCCAGGTTCAGAAACTCATCGGGGGCGTGGGAATTGTCGTCGGGCAGGCTGAAACCGAGCAGCACTGTGTCGAGCTTCAGCAGCTTCTGGAACGTGCTGACCACCGGGATCGAGCCACCCTCGCGCTGGTAGAGCGGCCGCTTGCCGAAACCTTTGGCGAGCGCGCTGACGGCGGCGCGCACGCCGGGACTCTCGATGGGTGTGATGGCCGGATCACCGCCGTTCAGGTAGCGGACGCCGACGCGCACCGTGTCCGGCGCAAGCGCCCGGACGCGTTTTTCGAACAGGCGCGCGATCTTTGCCGGCTTCTGGTCCGGCGCCAGCCGCATCGAGATCTTCGCCGACGCGCGCGCGGGCAGCACGGTCTTTACGCCTTCGCCGCTGAAGCCGCCCCATACGCCGTGACACTCGAGCGTCGGCCGCGCCCATAATCGCTCGATCGTGCTGAATCCTTTCTCGCCGTAGAGGCGGCGGACGCCCAGCTCCCGGGCGTATTTGCGGTCGCTCCAGGGGAGCTTGCGGTAAGAATCGCGCTCCTTTTTCGTGAGCGGGCGGACATCGTCATAGAAGCCCGGGATGATCACGCGGCCGTTCTTGTCGTGGAGCGCGGCGATGATCTCCGCCAGCGCCTGAATGGGGTTGTGCACCGAGCCGCCGAACGAGCCGGAATGGAGGTCGCGCGCCGGGCCCTCGATGTCCACCTGCATGTATGCGAGGCCGCGCAGCCCATAGCACACCGAAGGCACGCCGGGGGCGAACATCGCGGTGTCGGAGATCACCGCCAGGTCGGCGGCCAGCAGCTTGCGGTTCTGCCCGATGAACGTATCGAGGTTCTCGCTGCCCGACTCTTCCTCGCCCTCGATCAGCATCTTGAGGTTCAGCGGCAGGCCACCCTGTTTCAGGAACCATTCGGCAACCTTCAGATGGATGAATACCTGGCCTTTGTCATCGGCGGTGCCGCGGCCGTAGAGGTTTCCGTTACGGATGGTGGCCTCGAACGGCGGCGACGTCCACAGGTCGAGCGGGTCCACCGGCTGCACGTCGTAGTGCCCGTAGAGCAGCAGCGTCGGGGCGCCCGGCGCGCCGAGCCACTCTCCGTACACCACCGGGTGCCCCGCGGTGGGCATCACGCGGCTCGAAAGGCCGATAGCGCGCATGTGGCCGGCCACCCATTCGGCGCAGCGCCGCACGTCGCCGCGACTCTCTGGCGTGGTGCTGATGCTGGGAATGGCGATGAACTGGGTCAGCTCATCGAGGAAGCGCTGCCTGTTTTGCTCGACGTATCGGGAAATGTCCTGCATCCTCTCAGGATAGCGGTGGACGGCGATGCTGGGGCAACTTCTTTCCAAGCCGTAGCGGCGCCATTCCTGCCGCGCGGTTGTGTTATATTCGCGGGCGTCGTGCCCTGCCGCCCATTTCTTCCACTGCACGATTTCCGCGCGCAGTACGAGTCCATACGCAGCGACGTGGCGCTGGCCATGGCCGGCGTGCTCGAGCGGCAGGACTTCGTGCTGGGGCGCGAGGTCGCCGAACTCGAGCAGGAGATGGCGCGCGCCTGCGGCACGCGCTGCGCGGTGGCCTGCGCCAGCGGCTCCGACGCGCTGCTGCTGGCGCTGATGGCGCTCGATGTCCGCGCCGGCGACGAAGTGCTGGTGCCGCCGTTCACCTTCTTCGCCACCGCCGGCGCCGCCGCGCGGCTCGGCGCGCGGCCGGTGTTCGTGGACATCGAACCGCGCTCGTTCAACATCTCCGCGGCGTCGCTCGAAGAAGCGGCGCGGCGCCACCCCGCGGCGCGGGCGGCGATCCCGGTGGACCTGTTCGGGCAGATCCCCGATATGGACGCGATTCGCGCGGCGCTGCCCGGCGTACCGATTATCGAGGACGCCGCGCAGGCGGTGCTGGCCGAATACGGCGGCCGGCGCGCGGGCGGCCACGGCCGGATCGCCACCTTCAGCTTCTTCCCCTCGAAGAATCTCGGCGCTTTCGGCGACGGCGGCATGATGACCACTGGTGATGAGGCGCTGGCCGAGCGCCTGCGCCGCCTGCGCGTGCACGGCGCCGCGGAACGGTACTATCACGACGAGGCCGGCATCAACAGCCGCCTCGATACCTTGCAGGCCGCGGTGCTGCTGGTGAAGCTGCGGCGCCTGGAGGGCTGGACCGCGGCGCGGCAGCGCGCCGCCGAGCGCTACGCGGCGCTTTTCGCCGAAGCCGGCCTGGTCAAGGACGACGTGATCTATCCGTCGAGCGGCGCGCCGGTGGTGCTGCCGCGCGTCGAGCCGGGACCGGGGCGGCGGCACGTTTTTCACCAGTACACCATCCGCGCCCTGCGCCGGGATGCCTTGAAGGCCACGCTGGAAGAGCAGGGCATCGGCTCGGCGATCTACTATCCGTTGCCGCTGCACCTGCAGAAATGTTTTGCCGGGCTCGGCGGCAAGGAGGGCGACTGCCCAGAGGCCGAGCGCGCCGCGCGCGAAGTCCTTTCGCTGCCCATCTTCGCGGAGATTACCGGAGAGCAGCAGCGCCGCGTGGTGGACGCGATTGCGCTCTTCTTCCGCGCCTGAATCCGGGAGCGAACGCTGATCAGCGCCGGAGAAAATCGGCAGAACAGCGGGCGAGACGAACCCGGAGCGCAACGCTCCGGGTTCGCTCGCGCTCCCAGGTTCAGCGGGGGCGGGGGAGGCGGCGGGCGGCGCCCGCGGCGTTCACGATGGTGATGCGGCGGAAGCCTTCGGCGTAGCTGGGCGGGCGCAGCTTGGCGGCCATGCGCTCCATCGCCTCGGGGGGCACTCGGCGGTCGCGCTGCGCGTTGCGCTCCCGGCAGGTTTCGGGCGGGACGTCGAAAAAAACGGCGTCCACATCGGCGCCGTACATCCGCGCCAGCTTCAGCCAGGAGCGGCGTTCGTGGCGGTCGAGGTTGGTCGCGTCTATGTAGGTGACGGGGCGGCCGAGCGACAGCCGCATGCGCAGCAGCGCGCGCAGCGCGGAGAAGACCGCGGCCTGGGCCGACTGGTCTGTAGGGTCATCGAGGAGCAACTGGCGAAGCAAGTCGCTCGAAAGCGGGCTGATGCCGCGCCGCGCCAGCCAGGTGGACTTGCCCGAGCCGGGCAGGCCCACCGTCAACACGATCGTCGGGGCGGGCAAGGCTACACGATGTACTTTTCGGCTTCGAGGACGCGTTGGGCGATGCGCCGGCGCAGCGCGATGGTGTCCAGCGGCTCCTGCTTGGCGAAGCGGCGCAGCACGGCAAGCTGGGTGCGCAGCGTGTCGCCTTCGGCGCAGGCGGCCAGCACGGTCTTGGCCTCGGCCTCGGCGTTGTTGAGGGCGTCGTGAACGAGCACCGCTGAAATGTCTTCCGCCTGCCGGCTGCTCCCGTTCATTTTCTTGGCGCGCAACCGCGCGGTCTCGGCGACAAACGCCTCCGTGATGATGTTGGAGATTCCGGCGACCACCTCCTGCTGGTCGGCCAGCGCGTGCATGTATTTCTGGAAGGCCACGCCGGCGGTGAACAGCGCAATCTTCTTGATGTTGGCGACCGTATCGCCGCCCGCCGCCGGGCCCGAGAGCACTTCGCCCATCAGCTTCTGGGCCGCCGGGATCAACCCGATCTGCCCGCTCATGGCGCGCTTCATCAGCATGCCGGTGGTGAGCAGCCGGTTGATCTCGTTGGTGCCCTCGAAGATGCGGTTGATGCGCGCATCGCGATAGGCGCGCTCGGGCGGGTAATCGTGGTGGTAGCCGTATCCGCCGTAAATCTGCACCGCCTCGTCCGCCACGTAATCGAGCGCCTCGCTGCCGTAGACCTTGTTGATGGCGCACTCGACGGCGTATTCCTCGATGGCCTTCAGAGCCGACTTGGGTTCGAACCCGGAGCGCAACGCTCCGGGTTCGCGCTCACCGCCGGAATCGAGCGCGTCAATCATGCCGGTGGTGCGGTAAAGAATGCCCTCGATGGCGAAGGTCTTCACCGCCATCTGCGCCAGCTTGTGCTGGATCAGGCCGAACTCGGCGATGGACTTGCCGAACGCCTTGCGCTCCTTGGCGTACCTGGCCGAATGACGGATGAGCTCTTTGCAGCCGCCGCAGCAGGCTGCGCCGAGCTTCAGCCGTCCCATGTTCAGGATGTTGAAGGCCACGATGTGCCCGCGGCCGACTTCGTGCAGTACGTTCTCCACCGGCACCTTGCAGTCGGTGAGGATCAGCGGCGTGGTCGAACTACCGTGGATGCCCATCTTCTTCTCTTCGGGGCCGGGCTCGATGCCGCCGAAAGCCTTCTCCACGAGGAAGGCGGTGAACTTCTCGCCGTTCACCTTTGCGAAGACGGTGAACAGGTCGGCGAAGCCGCCGTTGGTGATCCACATTTTCTCGCCGTTGAGGACGTAGTGCTTGCCGTCGGCGGAGAGCTCGGCGCGGCAGCGAGCGGCCAGCGCGTCGCTGCCGGCGTGCGGCTCGGTCAGCGCGTAGGCGGCGATCAACTCCGCTTTGGCCAGCCGGGGCAGGTAGCGCGCCTTCTGGTCCTCGGTGCCGAAATAGGTGATCGGCGCGGTGCCGATCCCGGAGTGCGCGCCGAACGCGCCCCCGAAAGAGCCGTTCTTCGAGATGTGCTCGGCCACCACCATCGAGGACACCTTGTCCAGCTCCATGCCGCCGAACCGCTCGGGAATATCAATCGAGATCAACCCCAGCTCACCGGCCTTTTTGAGCAGCTCGCGAACCAGAGTGAAGTCTTTATGCTCGATCCGCTCCAGGTGGGGCGCCACCTCGTTCTGGAAGTACTCGTCGGTGGTCCGGGCGATCTGCCGGTGCTCGTCGGTGAGATCCTCGGGCGTGAAAATCTCCCCGGGCAGGCGGTCTTCGATCAGGAAGCTGCCGCCCTTAATGCCGGCGGGCGCGGTGGTCTGAGTGGCCATTGGATGTCTCTCCTAGTTCTGCGTGTTCTCAAAAATGCCGGCGGCTCCCATGCCGCCGCCGATGCACATGGTGACCATGCCGTAACGAGAGTTGCGGCGCTTCATCTCGTGGAGAATGGTCGCGGTAAGCTTGGCGCCGGTGCAGCCCAGCGGGTGTCCCAGCGCGACCGCGCCGCCATTGACATTCACGCGCGCCGGGTCGAGCCCCGCCTGCCGGATCACCGAAAGCGCCTGCACGGCGAACGCTTCGTTCAGCTCGATCAGGTCCACCTGGTCGAGCGTGATGCCGGCGATCTTCAGCGCCTTGGGGATGGCCAGCGCCGGGCCGATGCCCATTTCTTCCGGCTTCACGCCGGCAGTGGCAAACGCAACGAACCGGGCCAGCGGCTTCAAGCCCAGCGCGCGGGCGCGCTCGGCCGACATCACCACCGCGCCGGCCGCGCCGTCGCTCATCTGCGACGAGTTGCCGGCGGTGACCGTGCCCTTGGCGTGGAAAGCGGGCTTCAGCTTGGCCAGCGCCTCGATGGAGGTGTCGGATCGCGGGCCTTCGTCCACGGAAAACACGGTCCTGGTCGTGGCCGGCTTGCCGTTCTTCAGCTCGGTGTGAGTCACCTCCACCGGAACCACTTCGTCCTTGAACCGGCCGGCCTCGATCGCGGCGATGGCCTTGCGATGGCTCTCGAACGAAAAGCAGTCCGAGGCCTCGCGGTCAATTCCGTACTTACGGCCGAGGTTTTCGGCGGTGAGGCCCATCGCCAGGTATACGTCGGGATAGGCGTCCATCAGGTGGGGGTTGGGCGACGGCTTGCGCCCGCCCATCGGAACCAGGCTCATGGACTCAGTGCCGCCGGCAATGATGACGTCGCCCGAGCCGGCCATGATCCGCTCGGCGGCGAGCGCAATCGCCTGCAGCCCCGACGAGCAGAAGCGGTTGATGGTCATCGCGCTGGTCGTGACCGGCAGGCCGGCCCGCAGAGCCGCGATGCGCGCCACGTTCATCCCCTGTTCGGCTTCGGGCATCGCACAGCCCAGGATCACGTCTTCCACTTCGGCCGGATCGAGGCCCGGCGTGCGCTGCAGCAGCGCCGAGATGACAGCGGCGGCCAGATCATCGGGCCGCGTGGCACGCAGCGTGCCTCGAAGGGCCTTGCCCACGGCGGTCCGCGCAACGGAAACAATGACGGCTTCAGTCATAAGACACCTTTATCACCTTTATTAGCGGCGAATGCCCAGATGACCGGCCATCGACAGCCTGAAGGCTGTCCTACTGGCGGCGTCCGGAGTCACCTCGCGGCACTGTATTTTCGCAGTCATCGTTAGTTCCTAAGTGGCTTACCAGTTTTTAGAGTGTGCGCGATGCGTTCCTGCGTCTTTTTTTCTCCGCAGAGGCTGAGGAAGGCCTCGCGCTCCAGGTCCAGAAGGTACTGTTCGCCGACGCGCTGCACGCCGCTGAGCGCGCCGCCGCACAAGATGTGGGCGAGCTTACGGGCGACATGGGCGTCGTAGTCGCTGATATATTCCGCCTGCCGGGCCAGGTGAATGCCCAACTTCAGCATGGCCAATCCACTCTCGCCCCCCACGCGCAACTCGGCGGGCCGCGGTGGGCCGTAGCCGTTACGGGCCATCTCCAGGGCATCGGCCTTGGCGTCGCCCACCAGGCGGTCCCGGTTCATGGTAACGGAGTCGGCGGGCCGAAGGAAACGGTATCGGCGCGCTTCCTCGGCGCTGGTGGAGACCCTGGCGAAGGCGGTCTGCTCGAATACCTCCTTGGTGGCGTCGAAGATGCTGCCCTCGGGGCCGGCCGCCTCGTTGGCGCGGACCACCATCTCTTTGCAGCCGCCCGCGCCGGGCACCAGCCCCACGCCGGTTTCCACCAGGCCCATGTACAGCTCGGCGCCGGCGCGAATGCGCGGCGCGTGCAGCGGCACTTCGCAGCCGCCGCCCAGCGCCATGCCGAACGGCGCCACCACCACCGGCTTCGGCGAATACTTCAGCGCCATGTTGGCGTTCTGGAACTGCCTCACGGCCAAGTCAATCTCGTCCCAGTCTTCGTCCTGGATCACCATGAGCGCCAGCATCAGATTTGCGCCCACGGAAAAATTCGCGCCCTGGTTGGCGATGACCATGGCCTCGAAGTTCTTCGCTGTCTCCTCGATGCCCGCCTGGATCATCGAGACAATGTCGGCGCCGATGGCGTTCATCTTCGAGTGGAACTCGACGCAGCAGACGCCGTCCCCCAGGTCCACCAGGCTGGCCCCGGCGTTTTTCCTGATCACCGGTGTGGGCGCGCGATCTCTCAGGTCTGCGAGCACGATGACGCCGGGCGGCTGCTCCAGTGGCTGATAGGAGCCGGCGGCGAAATCGAAGTATTCGGTGCGCCCGTTCGCCCGGCGATAAAACGAAGTGGCGCCGGAGGCGAGCATCCGCCGGACGTTGTCCGGAACGGCCCGCCCTTCCTTGTCCAGGCGCGCGACGGTGGCCGCGGCGCCCAGCGCGTCCCACATCTCGAACACGCCCAACTCCCAGGCGAAGCCCCACTTCATGCTGCGATCAATCTCGACGATGCGATCGGAAATCTCCGGAATCCGGTTCGCCGCGTAAACCAGCACCTCGCTCATCGTCTTCCAGGCAAAGCGCCCGGCGCGGTCCTCCGAATTCAGCGCCAGGCTCGCCCGCTCGGCCGGATCGTCCACGTTTTTTGCCATTTCGAGCGCGGGGAAGCGAGCCTTCTGCCGCTCGCGGTACTCCATGGTGTTGAAGTCGAGTGTGAGAATCTCGCTCTCTCCACCCGCCCCCCGCGTCTTCTTGTAGAAGCCTTGGCCGGCCTTGTCGCCGATCCAGTTGCGCTTTTGCATCTCTTCCATGAACGGCGCCACGTGGTAATACTCGCGGCGCTCGTCATCCGGCGCGTTCTGGTGGAGGTTGCGGATGACGCTGATGGCGGTGTCCAGGCCGACCAGGTCGAGCAGGCGGAAGGTGCCGGTCTTGGGCAGGCCCACGGCCGGCCCGGTCAGCGCATCCACTTCCTCGATGGTGAAACCATCTTCGAGCATGGCCCGGATCAGGTTCACCATCGAGAACGTGCCGATGCGGTTGGCGATGAAATTGGGCGTGTCCTTGGCGACGATCGTGCCCTTGCCCAGCCGCCTTTCGGCGAACTCGGTGACGGTCCGGATCACCTCCGGCTGCGTGTCGCGGCCGGGGATCAACTCGAGCAGGTGAAGGTACCGCGGCGGGTTGAAGAAGTGCGTGCCCAGCCAGTGCTGCCGGAACGCCTGCGATCGACCCTGCGAGATCGTCGCGAGCGGAATGCCCGACGTGTTGGATGAGACGACCGCATCCGGCCGGCGCAC
>JBKKAI010000019.1:0-3901 GCA_046714815.1 Terriglobia bacterium
CAGCAGGAGCGCAAGGCCGCGCAGGACGGCGCGCGCTACGAAGCGATGAGCGAGAAGCAGCTCGAGCGCGAGATCCGCGCGCGGGAGAAGCAGATGCTGGAATGCGCCCGCAACCTCGAGTTCGAGAAGGCGGCGAAAGCGCGCGACCAGCTGGCCCAGCTCAAGAAGCGCGTCTTCGGCATCGAGCCGCCTGCCGAATAAACCAGGATAAAAAAAGGCCGTCTCGCGACGGCCTTTTTGCCCTCTTCTCGCGACTCGTGCCGGATGGTTTACTGGGGCACGGTAATCGTCGTGAACTCACCCACCGTAGCGCCCGCTGTGCGTGAGAACACCCTGCCTTCGACGGTCGCCGGCGCTCCGGCTGTGCTGCCGACGCCCACCGTGACTCCGGTTGTAGCAATGACGTTTCCCTTGAAGGTGGCGCCCAGGTTGATCGTTGCCGCGGAGCCGGCAATCCACCAGATGTTCCTCGCTTTCGCCAGGCCGGCGAGAACAACCGTACTGTTGACAGCGGGCTCGATGGCGGCGTCCGACTGGAAGATGAAGACGGCATCCGGATTGCCACCGGCGTCGAGGGTGATGGTGCCCGTGAATCCAATCGGGCTTGCGCTGCGATAGAGCCCTGGACCATAGACCGGGCCGGGGGTACCCGGGCTGAAGTTGCCGCCGCAGGCGCCTTGCGCAGCGCGGATATCGGCAGGGGCCGCAAGCACGCACGCATTGGTCGCCCGGGTCGACCCGTCGACGAACGCCGCCTCGTAATCGGCTCTTGCCTGGACTGCCGGAGCATCGCCGCTGTGTATCACCCCGACAATTGTTTCCGGCAGGGCCGGCAACACGTTACAGCCACCGCATGCAGAGGCGGGCACCAGGCCGACGTCTCCCACGATCCTGGAAGGAGTGCCGGTGATTGCGAGGGTAATCGCGGCGCCGGAAAACAGAGCATAAGTACCGGCCGTTCCGAGATTCAGATTCGACTGACCGGTGGACGCGGTCGCGCTGGTCGTAAAGCTCCATGAAACGGGACTGGGCATTGGAGTGCCCCCGGCATTCCTGGCCGTGATGGCCATCGTCGCGGTGTAGTTCGTATTGGCGAGGAGGGCGGCCGCCGTCGGGGTGAAGGTCGCGATCGTGTTCGCGGCATTCATGGTGACGGTACCGGGCACGTCGGCTCCGGTGGTGACCTTGAGCGTGAACGTGCCGAACTGGGTGACCGTCAGGGGAGTCATCGCCTGAGTGAAGGTAGCGGTCACAGTCTTGCCGGTCACAACGGGAGCGGCGCCGGAGCCACTGGTGCTGGTTGGTACGTTGGTGGCGCCGTTACTTGGGCTCGCGGAGCTCACCGTTGGATCGGTGGCTGCAGCGCCCACAGCGCCGGCGGCGCCCGGGAGAACGCTGGTACTGCTGCCGCCGCTGCCGCCGTCACCACCACCGCCGCATCCGGCTATGGCCCAGGCAAGAACCAACGCCGTCAACCACGTCAATGACCTGGAATCGTTCGCGTACGTGCGCATGTGGATGCCCTTTCCCCTGGCCACGAACCTCCAGCTTGAAGGTCCATTCGGCGATGCGAAATTATATGGTGCCCGCAGGATCCGGACTGTGCGCTGACGAACATAGCAAGCCGAGTGTTTGATTGGAACCGCACTCTATGCGCTGATGAACATAAGAGCGGGGGGGGGGCAGCAAACGCGGCCAAAGAGAAGAGGCCGTCTCGCGACGGCCTCTTTGTCGTTCGGTTGAAAATGGTTGTTTTACGGCACTAGAACGAAGTTCCGCGTCGCATTTGCCACGTCGATGTTCGCGCTGACTGACTGGGTTGTGTAGCCGGTAGCGGACGCCTCGGCGGTGTAAATGCCGGCAACGAGCGGTTGCGCGACAAGCACGATCGGCAGGGTGCCGGTACCGAATGAGCCGAGCCGCGGGTCACCGGTGGGTAAGGTCAGCGAGTAAGTGCCGGGAACGACAGCCAGATCATCGGCGGCCACGAACTTTACGGACACAGTCGGGGAGGCGCCGAACGTCTGCTTCGCCGTTACATAAGCGACTTCGGTTGAACTTGCCGGATTCAGGGTTGCCGTGCCGCTGATAGTGCGGGTGGCGGATACCGGCAAAGTGATCGGTGTCCCGGTGGTGCTGAGGAATGCAATGCTGGTGGTGCTCGCGACAGGCACGGTGGCAACGACTGCCGTGGCACGGCCGTTCGCGGTAAGAACCACATCGTAGTTTCCGGGCGCGAGGCGGGCGAGGAAAAACTCGCCGGTTGTCGTGTTCGGCGCGGTGGATTGAACGATGGCGCCGTTCTGCTGCGCGGTAACCATGACGCTGCTGCCGAGCAACGCCATATCGACAAAACCCTTGATGCCGTTCGGCACAAAGGGGATTACCCTGATCACGGGTTTCAGCGCATAAGTTCCGTTGCCGCGCGTCACGATGGACTTGCAGGCGTCGAAATCCAGCAGCAGGTCGACGCGCTGTCCTGTGGCGACGTCGAACTGGTTGATCAGCTTGATTCCGCTTTGCACCGCGCTTGGGGTAACGAGCGCCGTTTCGACCCCGCCCGTGGGGACGACCGAGTTTGCGAGGCCCAGTGCGGTGTTCGGGTCCAGCACCAGGCGAAGTTGCGTGTAATGCCCCGCCGGCAGTGCTGTCTCGCCAAGGTTAAAGAGCACGCCGTTGCTCAGGCTGAGCAAGTCGATTTTGCGCGGAGGAGTCAGCGCAATGTCCGTCCAGCCGGCATCGGAGTCCGGTGCCGAGCTGCTTTGGTGCACCCGCACTTTGACGACAGTGACATTCACCGCGTCGAATCCGCAGGACGGCGAATCGGTCAGGGAAACGCCGAGGGTGCCGGATCCGCCTGCGCTGCCTCCGCCGTCACCGCCGCCGCCGCAGCCGGCCAGCAACACGGACAGTAGCAAAGCCGTCAACCAGCCGCAGGTCATTGTGAAATTGTGTTTGCCGTTCATTTGTATTCTCCGGTGGGTTTTTTCTGCGGATCGCCGTTGCACTTTTAGTCCCGCCGCAAGACACCTGCTGTCTGTTACCGTACATAGGACCGACAAGAGAACAAAAAAAGGACCCTCGCGGGTCCTTTCCTGTTGCGTGCGACGCGGTTGCGGGGTTACTTTTTGCCGCCCTTGCGGCCCGGGTTGCCCGGCACGCCGCCGAGTTCATCGTTCGAGCGGAACGGGTTGCCCTGGTTCGAGTTGCCCGGATCGCAGGCCTCGGGCCCGTTGCCGACGCCCTGGTTGCAGCGCTGCTTCGCCGGATTGAATCTGCCGCCCTCGCAACCGGTGGCGGCGACGCCGGTGAGCGTCACAGCCGCCCTGGCGAGGGCATTGCCGTTGAAGGTGCCGCCGGTGATGGTGATCGCCGCACCCGCGAGAATGGTTCCCTTGAAGTCCGAAGTCGTCATGGTCGCGGCTTCAGCGACCCACCAGTACACGTTGCAGGCCTGCGCGCCATTGGCCATGACCACCGAGAAATTGGTGCCGGTGAGGGCGCCGGTCCCGCTGGTGCCGATTTTGAAGATCCAGATTCCGCTCTCCGGCCCGGCGAGGGTCAGCGTGCCGGTGAGCGTGGCCGCCGCGTCGAAGCAGTAAACGCCGGGCGCCAGCGTGACGCCGGCGAGGGTGCCGGTGAGTGTCTGGTCACAGGAGAGCGCCGCGAGCGCGCCGTATGCGTTGTTGAAGCCGCTCAGAGCCTGAGTGGAGACGGGCGCGATGACCGAACCGGCAATCGTGCACGAGGTTTGAGTGATCGAGGCAGGGGCGCCGGAGGAACCTACATCTCCGGTGATGGTGGAATTGGTGCAGGTCTCCGCACCGCCTGCCTGGGGCGCCGCGCTCAGGACCGCGAAGTTCGTCGCTGCACCGAGCAAGGGCTTGCCTTCGGCGAAGGC
>JBKKAI010000020.1:0-4757 GCA_046714815.1 Terriglobia bacterium
TTTTGAGCGCCGATTTTGCCTACCGGCACTTCGTCCACGTGGGCCAGGGCGGAGCCATCGACCTGAACCACTTCAACAGCAGCCGTGGGCCGGTCATTCCCGTTTGTACCGCCTCCCAACGGAATGCCCCCCAAGCGCTCTGTTCTCTTGGGCCAATCAACGTGCAGACGGCTCCGGGCCGTGCGACCTATAAGGGCCTGTTGCTGCGCGCCGACAAGCGTGTTTCGCACGGCTTTCAAGTTCTCGGCTCGTATGCGTATTCGAGCAATGCCGGCACTAACCAGGGCAACGGATTCAATCTCGACAATTGGCTTCAAAACAGCGGCCCGCTCCCAACGGACTTCACTCACATTTTGAACCTCGCAGGCGTGACGCGGTTGCCTTGGCGGTTCGACCTGGGGCTCAACTTTTCATATTCGAGCGCCCCGCCGCTCAGCGCATACGTCGGCGGGGTTGACTTTAATGGCGACGGCACCACGGGAGACCTGTTACCCAGAACAACGGTGAATGCATTCAACCGCGGCATGGAGCGGACGGACCTGGAACGGCTCGTGGCACAGTTCAATCCAACCTACGCTGGCACAGGGGACGCTCAAGGCCGCTCCATTCCCCGCCTGATGCTTCCGGCCCGTTATTCGTTTGGCGACAGTCTCCAAGCGCTCGATCTCCGGCTGAGCCGGTCATTCGTGTTTCGAGAGCACTGGCGCTTATCGCTCATCGGCGAGGTGTTCAACCTCCACAACAATGCGAACCTTTCCGGCTACAGCGGTGATCTGACGAGCGCCGCCTTTGGGCAGCCCACCAGCCGGGCCACGCAGGTCTTCGGATCGGGTGGGCCTCGCGCGTTTCAACTGGCCATGAGAGTGAGCTTCTGAATGCGCAGGCTGTTGAGCGACAGAATTCTGCCCGGAGCAGTAGCTACCGCGAAATCCGCTTCGCACCAAATAGGGATCATAACCATCTGATACTCCTGTCGCGTCAGGGTCTCCTGTACCCAGTTGTAGATTTCGACCCGGCTCTCGGCCCGTAACGACACAACTTCCGCCCCGCGTAGGAAAATTCGCGGCGCGCGGCCGGGGCTACACGCGTTCGGGAATCATTGATTATGTCGGGAATCCGGCTGGTTTGCTACCTCACTGACCCGCTTCACTGACCCGCTCCGCGGCGGCGGAACCAGAAGTAGAATGGCACGCCGGCGGCCACCGTGAGCAGGCCCAGCAGCGACTCGCGAGGCCGTCCGCGCAGGCTGAAGACGCCGATCCACAGCATCACCAGCACGAACAGGGCGGGGACAAACGGGTACCCTGGAACGCGGTAAGGCCGCGGCAGGTCGGGACGGCGGACGCGCAGCACGAATACCGCCAGCACCGCCAGGGCGGCGAACAACACCAGCGTGAAACCGGTGTAAATCTGCAGGTCCTCGACTCTGGCGAACACATAAATCAGTACCGTTGTCCATACGCTCTGCAGGACGATCGCCCGCGCCGGCGTCTGAAAACGGGGATGAACGGCGGCGATGGCGCCGGGGAAAACGCCGTCGCGGGCCATGGCGAAATAGACGCGCGGCCCGGCCAGCACCATGGCGCTGGTGGCGCCCACCAGCGCCAGCATCACAATCAGGCTCACGACGTGACTCGCCAACTGCCCCATCGAGGCGACACTCGCTTTTTCGGCGATGGCCGCAACGCCGGCCATTTCACTCACCGGCAATGCGTAGAGGTAAAAAGCATTCAAGCCAAGGTACAGAGCCGTCACCAGCGCCGTGCCGCCCAACAAAGCCGGCGGCAGCGTACGCGCCGGATCCCGGATCTCGCCGGCCAGGTACGCGGCCGCGTTCCAGCCACTGTAGGAGAACATCACGAAAACGAGCGAAACCGCAAAGTTGTCCCAGTTGGCGGCGCCGGCCGCGCGGAAGTGGCCGGCGCTGCCGGAGCCGAAGGCGAACCCGGCCACCAGCAGCAGCCCGATCGCCACCACCTTGGCTACGGTCAACAGGCGCTGCACAAAACCGCCCGGCCCCACGCCCGCGATATGGACCGCCGCCAGCGCCCAGACCAGCGCCATCGCCAGTGCAATTCCCAGCGGATGCGCCGGGTCCGTAGCCGGAAAAAAATGCGCGAGGTAATGGCAGAAGAGCAGGGCCACTGAGGCGATCGCGCCGCTGAAGCCGACGAAGAACGAGACCCAGCCGCTGAGGAATCCGACCAGCGGCCCATAGGCCTCGCGCAGATAGACGTACTCGCCGCCAGCCTCCGGCAGCGCAACGCCCAGCTCGCTGTAGGAGAGCGCACCGGCCAGCGCCAGCACGCCGCCGATCGCCCACACCAGCAGCAGCGCCCCCGGGTGATTGAGGTCCCGCGCGATAAAGCCGGAGGTGGTAAAAATTCCGCTCCCGATAACGTTGGCCACCACGACCGAGGCGGCGGTGAACAGTGTGATTCGGCGCTCCAGGGTAGCGCCGGCGGCGGGTGCAATGGTAGGCTGAGGCATCTATGTGGAACCTTAACGAGCTTCGTTTGTGTGAAAAACCGCAGTCGCGGAGTCTACCATCATGAGCAAACAACCAGTCATCAGGATTTTCCTGGCGTTGCCGCTCCTATGCGCGCCGGCCGCGGAGGTCTGCGCGCAACAGGCGCAACCGCAGGCGCAGGGAAGGGTGGAGGTCAAGAACGACGACTACAACACGCCGGAAAAGCGCGCCAACATTGCCGCGCGGCTCGACAACCCGGAACGCGAGCAGAACCTGAAGCCCGAGGCGCTGATCGCCGCGTTCGGGATCAAGCCCGGCGACCGCGTGGCCGACATCGGCACCGGTACGGGAATGCTGCTTCCCTACCTGAGCCGCGCCGTGCAACGCGCCGGCGTGGTTTACGCCGAAGACATCTTCCCCGATTTCCTCGAGCGGGCGCGCAACCGGGCCGACCAGCTCCAGCTCGACAACGTGGTGTTCCTGCTGGGCGGCGAGCGGAATCCGCGCCTGCCTCCGGCCACGCTCGACCTGGCGGTGATGATGGACGCCTATCATCACTTCGAGTACCCCAGGGCCATGCTGGACAGTATCCGGACGGCGCTGAAGCCGGAAGGCCGCATCGCCATCGTGGATTTTTACAAGCGCGGTTCGATGGAAAGCCACGTGCGCCTGGACCGCGACGCGGTGGCCAAGGAAATCGAGGGCTTCGGCTGGAAGCTGGAGGCATCGCCCGACGTGGTGCCCAGCCAGTTCGTCCTGATCTTCAAGCGAAAGCCAAACTGAAGGTGAATCCTGGAAGGTGTTGGGCAGGCGTTGGAGGGCGTTGCATTGCAGTTGCCTTTGGGCTTTTCACAGGCGTAAGATGCTACCAACGGCAGTTTGGTGAGTGAGGTGCATTATGCGTACAAGATCTGCTTTGCTGGTTTTGACACTTTCCACGTTCCTTTTGGCCGCGCAGGAGCCGGGACCGGCCCCTGGGCAGGGCCAGCAACCCCCGCCACAGCCGGCGCCGCAACCGACTCCCGGCCGGGAACCGGGGCCCGGCACGCAACCACGGCCCGGCGAGCCCCAGCAGCCGCGCTTCCCCAGCGACGACATGCGTGATCCCTTCGGCCGCGGCCGCGGGATCTCCGGCAAGATTGTGCCCTCGCCCTCCACCCGCGTGCGGGTGGACTTGTACATTGACTCCATGCGCCTCGACACTACCTTCACGGATATGGACGGCAAGTTCCGCTTCGAGCGGCAGCAGCCCGGCCGGCGCTACGAGATCCACGTGGACATGGGCCCCAACCTGGAGTACGTGGAAGAAGTGGATTTCAGCATGAATTACGAGGTGATGATCCACATCCGCAACCAGGGAATCCGGCGCACCGGCCCCGGGGCCGAAAACGGAGTAGGCGGCGGAACCATGATCAGCCTGGCCAGCCTCACCGTCCCCAAGAACGCCAAAAAGGAATTCGAGAGCGGCCAGAAGGCCCGCTCCAAGAAGAAGTTCGATGAGGCGCTGGAGAAACTGGCGAAGGCCACCGAGCTCTATCCCAAGTACGCCGAAGCCTTCAACGAGATCGGCCTCACCTACCGCAACATGAATAAGCCGGAGGACGCGCAGAAGGCCTTCGAGCAGGCCATCGTCGCCGATCCCGCGTGGCTGCACTCGTACATGAACCTCGGCTTCCTGCAATTGGCCTCGAACCAGCACCAGCAGTTGCTGGAAACATCCACGAAGGCGCTGAAACTGCACCCCACGCTGAGCCAGGCACACTTCCTGCAGTCGGTGGCCAACCTCCAGTTGGGACATATAGAAGCGGCGGAGAAGAGCGCCCTCGAAGCCGACCGCCACGAGCACACCCAGGTGCCGCAGATCCACCTGGTGCTGGCGCACGTCTACCGAACCAAGGGGGCGCGCGCGGACGCCGCCAAGCATCTGCGCAGTTTCCTCAAGGAAATGCCCAATGCTCCCAACGCCGAAAAGGTGAAGGTGGAGCTGGAACAACTGAAGGAGAAATAACCGCCCCATGAAGACGCGCAGAATGCGTGCCCTTGGAGTCGTGTGGGTGGGTGCGGCCATGGCGCTCGTTGGAGCGCTGCTGGCGATGACCTGGCCGGCAGCCACTTTCGGGCAACAGCAGCCATCGAACGAAGAGGTTTCCTTTGCCGCCAAGCCGGTGAAGCTGACCCCTTACAAGCCTCCGCACCGGCCCCGCACGCGCCTGGCCGACCTGAAGGCGAAGCACAAGAACGCCGCCAATTGGTCCGCGGTGGTGGTGGATGACGATCACCTCCGCGG
>JBKKAI010000021.1:0-2561 GCA_046714815.1 Terriglobia bacterium
GGGCCCGGGCCTAAAGATAGCGTGATGACTGTCGTATTTGATCTCGATGGGCAAGAGTTCATAGCATTGAACGGCGGGCTGCATCGCACTTTTCGAATGAGCGCCCTGACCTTCACCCTGGCGCTCGCGGTTCTGATCTTCACCATGCCGGCCGCGGCGCAGGAGTATCCCAAGGCGCAGCCGGAGAAATCGAAGACCGGCTCGGAAACGAAGGCCGCCGAAGGCAAGCACAAGGGGCACACCATGGCGGCCGGCGAAACTTCCGCGGAGAAGCCCCGCCCGGACATCAAAGGAGATTTCACCCATGGAAGCCAATGAAGTTACCCGCGTTACCGCCGAAGAGGTGAAACAGCGAATGGACCGCGGCGAGCCGCTGACGTTTGTGGACTCGCGCAATTCCAAGGCATGGGGCGAAGCGAAAGAGCAGTTGCCCGGGGCCGTGCGCGTGCCGGCGGATGAGGTGGAAAAACACCTGTCCGCCATCCGGCGCGACCGCGCCGTTATCACCTACTGCACCTGACCGCACGAAAACTCCAGCGCCCGTGTGGCGCACGAGCTGATGGAGAAGGGTTTTAAGGACGTGCACGCGCTTCATGGCGGCTTCGAGGCCTGGCAGAAGGCCGGCTACCCCGTCGAGCCCCGGAGCGAGCCGAATCCCGGAGAGCAGGCCGGAAAGTCCGCGTGAAAGCGGTGGCAACTAACCGTACTCGTAAAAAAAGTTGAAACCAGCCGGGGCGGCGTGCGTACTAAGCAGGCAGAGCCTCATGCTACGCCGGTTCACCTTCGGGTTCTGCGCCCTGGTTCTGTGCTCGCCGGCAACCTGGAGCGGAACGTCGGACTCGCCCACCGCCGAGGCGATCATGGCGCGGGTGGCCGCCAACCAGGACCGTGCCGAGCAGTCGCGCGCGGCCCACATCTACAATCAGAAGATCGTCATCCGGCTGCGCGACAACAGCGGCAAACTGGTCCGCGAGGAAGACAGCGAGTACTCGGTGACGCCGACGGCGGAAGGAACGAAAAAGGAGCTGGCCGCGTTTTCCGGCAGGTACAAGGCAAAAAAGGGCGGCATGGTGAACTACACCACGTCGGGACAGGAGGCGGCCGACAGGCGCGTTGACATAGACGCCGAACTCGTGAAAGACCTCCGCCAGGACCTGGTGAATGACCAGAAAGCAAAGGACGGAATCGCCTCCGAGCTCTTTCCACTGGCCACCCGGGAGCAGGAGAGGTACGAGTTCCGGCTCGTTGGGGAGGAGAAATGGCGCGGCCTGCCTGTTTACCGGATCTCGTTCCAGCCCAAACGCGCGGGGAAGAATCGCGATACTGATACACGGGCCGGGCCGTGGACCGGCGAGGCGCTCGTCACCCGCGACGACAGCCAGCCCGTGATGGTCACCACCCGGCTGGCGAACAACGTGCCGGTGGTGATCCGGGCCTTGCTCGGCAGCGATCTGCAGGGACTAGGCTTCAGCGTCCGCTACGACAAGTTCGATGGCGTGTGGTTTCCCGTCAGCTTCGGCGCCGAATTCCGGGTTCGCGCGCTGTTTTTCTACAAGCGGCTGATCAGCGTATCCATGCAGGGCAGCGGCTTCCGGCGCGCGGACGTAGCCAGCACCATCCGCTATGAAGACCCGCCCTGACGGCGCAAACGCCAAAACCACAGAGACACAGAGACAGAGGAAGAACGCAACCGCACTTGGCTTTGCTTTCGCCGCTTCCCTTGACATCAAGACATCAGCGTATCTATGCTTTGATGTATGCGAACCACGCTAACGCTCGACGACGATGTTGCGAAGTTGTTAAACAGCGTTCGCGACTCCAGAAAGGCCAGCCTCAAGGCAGTTGTGAACGAGGCCCTGCGGCAGGGATTGCGGCAGATCACGGACCCGCCCCGGCGCCCGAAAATGTATCGGACCCGGCCGGTTTCCCTGGGGCGTTGCCTGGTCGGAAGCATTGATGACGTCGCGGAGGTCCTGGCCCTCACCGAAGGAGAAACCTTCCGTTGATCGTGGTGGACGCAAACCTGCTCGTTTACGCCCGTGTGGCGACTCTTCCGCAGCACGAGGCAGCGCGCCACTGGCTGGACCGCCAACTGAATTCGACAACCGCGGTTGGACTGCCCTGGATGAGCCTGCTTAGTTTTTTGCGCCTGGTGACCAATCCGCGGATCTTCGCGCGAGCCGATACTCTGTCGAACGCCTGGCGGCAAGTGAGGAGTGGCTGGATTGCAGGCCGGTCTGGATTCCGGGGCCGACGGACCAGCATCGCAAGGTTCTGGGATCACTTCTGAAAACTCAGAATGCAAGAGCAAACCTGGTTCCGGATGCTTACCTCGCAGCGCTTGCCATTGAGCACGGCCTTATCCTCTGTTCCACCGACGGAGATTTCGCGAGGTTTTCCGGCCTGAAATGGGAAAACCCTCTGTCACCATAGGCCGGCCTATGGCTTGCGGCGCGTGAACAGGAGGCCGGACCAGGTGGCTTCAATCGCGCAGATCTTGTAATCCACCAGCTCCGCCCCGAGTCCGGCCTCCCGCACGTCCTGCTGCGTGAGGTCGGTGG
>JBKKAI010000022.1:0-4243 GCA_046714815.1 Terriglobia bacterium
AAAAAATCGCCGGCCGAAGCCGTCGCCGTGGTCCACTATGATGGGCCTTGCGTGCCGGATGCGGTACTGGCCGAGTTGCGCAAGATCCCGGCGGTCCGCTTCGTCCGCTCGATCGAGATTGTTTGACGGAGGCGCCATGTCCTGTCTCGTTACCCGCCGCGAGGCGATGGCCGCCGTGGCCGGAGCCGGATTGGCCGCCCGCCACGCCGCGGCCGCCGACAAACCGAACATCCTGTTTCTGTTCAGCGACGACCACCATTACCAGGCGCTCGGCGCCGCCGGCAACCCGCACATCCGCACGCCGAACCTTGATCGGCTGGCCGAGCGCGGCGCGCTGTTCACCGGCGCCACCGTGGCCACGCCGCAATGCTGCCCCAGCCGCGGAACGCTGCTCTCGGGCCGCTATACGCACCAGAGCGGGCTGCGCAGCAACGGCCAGAAGGCTTTCAAGCCCGGCCTCGGCCCCACCACCATGGGCGAAATGCGGCGCGCCGGCTACCATACGGCGAATATCGGCAAATGGCACATCACCCCACGCCCGGCCGAGTGCGGCTTTGCCGAGGTGCGCACCTGGCTGCCCGGCGGCGGGTCGCGCTACACCGCGCCGATGCTGGCGCGCGGCCCGGAAGGAAAGCTAGAGCGCGTTGAAGGCCACATCAGCGATATCTTTGCCGATGACGCCATTCGTTTCCTCGAACAGAAGCGGCAGTCGCCCTTCCTGCTCTGGGTGGCATTCAATGCTCCGCACTCGCCGCTGGCCGAGGACGACTACACGGCCGAGGAGCTGGCCGTCTATCGCGGCCGGCCGCCGGAAGAACTGGCGCCGCCGGCGCACGGCCGCTGGCCGATGAAGTTCGACTGGCCGCTCTATTACACCGCGATCACCCGGCTGGACCGCGCCATTGGCCGCATCGTCGCGGCGTTGGAGCGCACCGGCCAGGCGAAAAACACGGTGATTTTCTTTGTGGGCGACAACGGCTTCCTGTGCGGCGCGCACAACCTGAACGGCAAGGTGCTGCCGTGGGAGGAATCCGTGCGGGTCCCGTTCCTGGCCGCGGGCGCCGGCGTCAAGGCCGGTGTCCGCACCGACGCCCCGATTTCAAGCGTGGACCTTCCCGCCACCTGGCTGGAACTGGCCGGCGCGCGCGTGCCGCGCGAGTTCTCCGGCCAGAGCCTGCTGCCGCTGCTGGCCGGGAGCGACAAGAGAGAAGAAGGATTCTGTGAATGGGACGACGGCGCGGTCGGCGCGCTGGCCACGCAGCGCTCCGTGGAACCGTACCGGCAGGCGCGCACCCGCACACACAAATATGTGCTGTGGGAATCCGGCCGCGAGGAGCTTTACGATTTCACCCGCGACCCTCAGGAGCGCGACAACCTCGCAGGCGCCGCGCCCGCCGCCGCCCTGCGCCGCGACCTCGCCGCCCGCCTGCGCCGCTGGATGGACCGCACCTCCGACCCGGCCCTCGCCTGGCCCCGTTCCTGATAGAATGAACGGGAAAAATCCTGCACTCGGGAGTTGAATCGCCGTGGCCTTGCCCTTTTTGAAGCAGAGCATCCTGGAGTTGATTGTCGAGACGTCCACCAATTTGCCGCCGGACGTGCGGGAGGCGATGGCGCGGGCGGTGAAAGCGGAGGAGCGCGGGTCGCAGTCGCACCAGGCGCTCTCGATCATCGCCGAGAACGTGGACCAGGCCTGCGAGGACGAAGGCGCCATCTGCCAGGACACCGGGATGCCCACGTTCTTCATCCACACTCCGGTGGGGGCCAACCAGGTGGAGATGCGCGGGCAGATCCGCGAGGCGGTGGCCGAGGCCACGCGGCGCGGCAAGCTGCGCCCCAACTCGGTGGATTCCATCACCGGCAAAAACAGCGGCGACAACCTCGGCCCAGGCACGCCCGTCTTCCACTTCGACCAATGGGAAGAGGACGAAATCGAGGTGAAGCTGATCCTGAAAGGCGGCGGCTGCGAGAACGTGAACGCGCAATACTCGCTGCCGCAGGATCTTCCGGTGCTCGGCGCCAGCCCGCTGGGCCGCGCCGACCGCACGCTCGAGGGCGTGCGCAAGTGCATTCTGCACGCCGTGTGGAACGCGCAGGGGCGCGGCTGCAGCCCGGGCGCGGTTGGCGTTTGCGTCGGCGGCGATCGGACATCGGGCTACCACCACGCCAAAGAGCAGCTCCTCCGCACGCTCGACGACGTCAACCCGGTTCCGGAACTGGCGGAGCTGGAAACATGGATCATGGAGCACATCAACTCGCTGGGCGTCGGCGCGATGGGCTTCGGCGGGCGCTCGTCGCTGATCGGCTGCAAGGTCGGCGCGCAAAACCGGCTGCCCGCGTCGTTCTTCGTTTCGGTGGCCTATGACTGCTGGGCCTTCCGGCGGCTGGGCGTGCGCCTGGACCCGGCGACCGGCGCGATCAACCGCTGGCTCTACCGCGACCCGGAGCGGCCGGTGGAGAAGCTGGCGGCTGCCGCCGGCGAGCAGGGCCTCCAGCTAACCGGGCGCGAAGTCTCGATCGAGACGCCACTTAGCGAAGACGCGGTCCGCTCGCTGCGCGTCGGCGACGTCGTGCTGATTACCGGCCGCATCTACACCGGCCGCGACGAGGTGCACAGCTACCTGATGAAGCACGAGCCGCCGGTGGACCTGCGCGGCGCCGTCCTCTACCACTGCGGGCCGGTGATGGTGAAAGAGGCGGACCGCTGGGTGGCGAAGGCCGCCGGACCCACCACCAGCATCCGCGAAGAGCCCTACCAGGGCGAAATCATCCGCCGGTACGGCGTGCGCGCGGTGATGGGCAAGGGCGGGATGGGCGCGAAAACTTTGGCCGCGCTGAAGGAGTCGGGCGCGGTTTATCTCAACGCCATCGGCGGCGCGGCGCAGTTCTACGCCCGCTGCATCCGCCAGGTTCCCGCCGTCCACCTGATGGAGTTCGGCATCCCCGAAGCGATGTGGGAGATGGAAGTGGTGAAGTTTCCCGCGCTGGTCACCATGGATGCGCAGGGCGGCAGCCTGCACGCCGAAGTGGAGAAAGCATCGGCCGCGGAGCTGGCGCGTCTCGTTCCAGTCGGATAATTGGCCGGTCGGATAATTGGCCGGCCGGATAATTGCGGGCCGGATAATAAGCCTTGATGTTGTTCCGTATCCTCCTCGTCGTTTTCGCATTTGCGCTGCCGCTCGCCGCGGCGCCGGCCGAAGACCGGCTGGATCGCGCCATCGAAAAGCTGCGCGCCAACCGCGTGGCCGAGGCGCGCGCCGAGTTGGAAGCGATTGTCGAGGCGCAGCCGGGCAATGCCCGCGCCCACGCCTACCTGGCCGCCGCCGAGATCAAGACCGGCGACGTCGAACTGGCGATTACGCGGGCGCGCCGCCTGCTCGAAGCCGATCCGGACGATGCTGACGTGCACGACCTGCTCGGCCAGGCCCGGATGCTGAACCGCCAGTGGACGGAGGCCGAGAAGCACTGGCGCGCCGTCATCCAGCAGCGGCCCAACTCCGAGGAGGCGCACTTCCAGCTCGCCACGACGCTGCTGCAACTCGGTAATACGAAGGAGGGCCTGGATGCTGTGACGCGGGCCGTCGAGATCAACCCGCGCCGGAGCGATGCGCGCGCGCTGCGCGGCAACCTGCTGGCCAGCATCGGCCGCGCCGAAGAGGGTGCGAAGGAATGGATCGGCGCGCTGGCCATAGACGGCAACAACGTCGCGGCACTCTCGGGACTGGCCGTCCACCTGCGGCAGCGCGAGCCGGAACAGGCGCTGGAACACGCGCGCCGCGCGGTCGAGCTGTCCAACTGGGAAGCCGCCGCGCCCATCCGCATCCTGGCGCTGGTGCACCGCTCCCGCGGCGATGTGGAGCAGGCACGCGAGGTGTTGCGCCGCGGCCTGCGAAAACTGCCCGATGAGCCGGCGCTGGCCGCCGAGCTCCGCAGCCTTCAAGCGGAGAAGAAGCCCGCTGCTTCCCGCTGAACTTGACGAAGCCACGCGTCACCAAGAAATCGCTGATCCGCGACTACCTGGAGCGCGAGCGGCCCGCCCGCATCGGTCGCGAAGAAGCCGCCGCCATCCGCCGCGAGCTGGGGCGCGAACTGGGGCCGCGCGGGCGTATCTCCGACAACTACCTGCTGGATGTGTTTATCGAGTCCGGCGCCGCCGTCACGCCCGAATTGGGCGGCTTCGCGCCGGAGCTCGTGGAAGCGCTGCGCTTCGAGACGCTGGAGGCCGCCGAGGACACGCTGCGCG
>JBKKAI010000023.1:0-3343 GCA_046714815.1 Terriglobia bacterium
CCACCAGCGTGAAGCCCCCTGCGCCGGCCGTCGCGCTGGCCGGCGACAGGGAGACAATCACCGGCTCCGGAGTGGGCGGCGGCGTCACCGTGAGCGGTAGCACGTTGGATGGGCCGGTGCCCAGCGAAACCACCGACACCTGGATGGTCCGCGGCGTCAAAATGTCAAACCCGGAAACCGACGTCGTCAACTGGCCGCCACTGATAAACCTGGAGTCCTGAGCGTTGCCATTGATTTGGATCTCGGAGTTCTGGTCGAAATTCTGGCCGTTCGCGGTCAGGGTAAAGCTGGGATCGCCGGCTGCCACGCTCGAAGGCGAGATCGTGTGGAGCACGGGCGGGACGATGCCGGGCGCATTGATAGCAACCGTCGCCGCGGAGGAAAATCCACCGCCCGGCTCCGGGTTGAAGACCACCACCTGCGCGGTGCCCGGCAGCGCGATGTCGTTGCCCACGATCTGGGCCCGCAGCTCGGTGCCGCTGACAAAAGTGGTGAGGCGGCCCGGCCCGTTCCAGCGCACCACCGATGCCGGCACGAAGTTAGTGCCGAACACCGTCAGCGTAAAGGGCGGCCCGCCGCTCGTCACGCGGATGGGCGAGACCGAAGTAAGGGTGGGAACAGGGTTGAAGTCCCCGTTGACGCCCGCCTGGCTGATCGCGAAGGTGATGCCCGCGATCAACAGCGAACCTCCGCGGTTAAACGCTCCACCGTTGGGAGCCACCGTGTATTCCACGGTGGCGGGGCCCACGCCGCTGCTTCCGGCGGTGACGCTGATGAAAACAGCGTTGCTGACCGCGCTCCAGGCGCACCCGCTTCCGGTGTTCACCGACACGGATCCGGCCTCGCCGGCCGCCGCGGCGGTGCCCCCGGCGAACGAAAGGGTAAATACGCAGACCCCTTCTTCGAGGATCTTCGAGACAAAGGCGTCGGACACGCCGCCGAAGGCCGTCTGAAAACCGCCCGCCATGGCGGGGAAGCGGGGCGAAGCGGTTTCGCCGGTGATATAGACGGCGCTGTTCACGTCAACCGCGATCCCCCGTCCCTGCTCGATGGCGCCGCTGCCCAGGAAGCTGAAAATCTGCAACGGCCCGGTAGGGCCGTACTTGGCGAGAAAGGCGTCGGTGAGGCCGCCGAAACCCGACTGAAAAACGCTCCGTTGCGTAAGATTCGCCGAAGCGGTAGCGCCGGTCACAAAGGCGTTCCCGGAGCTGTCCACGGCGATCGCATTGCCGGCGTCGGCGCCGCTGCCGCCAAGATAGGTGGAGTAGGACATCGCCGAGCCGGCGGCATTCAGCTTGGTGACGAAGGCGTCGCCGCTTCCCCCGTAAATATTCTGCGCCCCGATCAGCGTGGGAAAATTGTTGGACAATGTTGATCCGGTCACGAACGCGTTGCCGGCCGCGTCCACCGCGATTCCAGCGGCCCCATCCGATTCGGCGCCGCCCAGGTACAGGGAATAAACCAGCGCGCTCGCGCCGCTGTTCAGCTTGGTGACAAAGGCATCGGCGACCCCGTTGAAGGAACGGAACAGCCCGCCGAGCACCGGAAAGTTGATCGAAGTCGTGGTCCCGCTGACGTACACGTTGGAGGATGTATCGAGCGCAATGGCCGCGGCGCGATCATCGCCGATGCCGCCCAGAAATGTCGAGCCGGCCAGCGTTCCGGCGGCGGCAAGCCGCGTGATGAACGCATCCTGGCCACCGGCGAACGACGCCTGCGCCGGGCTGAGCGTGGGAAAATTGAAGGACTCGGTGACACCGGTGGCCACCGCACTATCCGCGGCGTCCACGGCGATCGCGGCGCCCGAATCAATATCTGTGCCGCCGAGATAGGTGGAGAAAGTCAGCACGGCGCCGGCCGCGTTCAACCGGGTCACGAACGCGTCCTGCGCACCGCGCAGCGACGGCTGCAGGGCCGACGCGGTCGGGAAATCGGTCGAGCGGGTGTATCCGGTGACCCAGGCGCTGCTGATGGCGTTCACCGCAATGCCCAGGCCGCGGTCTTCACCGTTGCCGCCGAGGTAAGTGGAGTAGACCAAAGCCGTCCCGGCCGGATTCAGACGGCTGACGAACACGTCGGTGGCTCCGCCGCCCGAGGCGGGGCGCAGCGGCGCAACCGTCGGGAAATTGGTCGAAGCGGTATGGCCGGTGATGAAGGCGCCGCCCTCGGCGTCCACCGCAACCGCCTGGCCCGCATCCAGGCCGCTGCCGCCGAGCAGGTTGGAATAGCTCAGGACCGGGTCAATCACCAACGGCCGCGATGCGTCATAGCGCGCGACCTCGAATGTGACCTCCCGGCCCTTCAGCGCGTAACCGCCCGCAATGTTCTTCCGGACACCGTTCCGGTCCTGGTAGATCCGCGGGCGCATCTGCACGATCTCGCCGCCGGGGACGCTGATGACGAGGTTGCCGCTCCGGTCCAGGCGCAGCTTGCGCGCGCCGTCGAATGCCACGCGGATGACGCCGGGGTCGGCGCCGGGGGCGAGGATAAAGTCATACTCCAGCTGCCGCTGGTTGCCGTAGTACACCAGGTCCACGCCCGGGTACACTGTGCGCGCGCGGACACGGGCATAGTTGGGAATGTCGGTGTGCCAGTTCTTGCGGTCCGAGCCGATGAAATAGTGGCTCTTGCCCGGCAGTTCCTGCTCGCCGTCGAGCCGCGGATCGGCGCTGGCGCCGGCCAACTTCATCCGCAACGAAACCGGCGCCGCTGCGCAATCGTCCGCGGCGCATCTCAACTGCAGCGTCGCGCCATCCCCGCCGAGGAAGAGCATGTAGCCGCTGCCGCGGGCCAGGAACTTCACCCGCGGATCGGTCTGGCCGCGGTTGGCCTCAAAACCAAGCGGCAACCGCGAATAGGCCTGCAGCACGCGATGCCCATCGCCGGCGCTGTCGTTTCCGCGGACTTTTGCCGCTGAGCTGAGCGATATCGCGGCCAACAAACACACCGGCACCGCCGTGAGACGAATAGACAGAGAGCCACGAGACATTGCTTTCCCCCTGGAGTTAAGCCCTTGGGCTTGATTTGTTGAACGTGTTTCCGATTGCCGGGCGCGTACGGACAATCGCAGATATCTATCCTAATCGGATTCTGCGCCGTTGCGCCAGAGTTTTTTACGGCTTGAAATAGCGAGCAGTGCCATGACGCAAAGGAGTGGTAGGGGCGACAGGACTTGAACCTCCGGCCGGGATCCCCGGCACGCCAAGCAAGCCGTCGCAAGACGGGCTAATATGACTATGTATCGTAGCAGCAGTCCGCCCGCAGCCAAGAGCCGTGGTGCAGACGGAGGATATCGTCCGGGCAGCCCAGCTCCAGACGAAAAGGAGACAGAACGATGCGATTC
>JBKKAI010000024.1:0-3569 GCA_046714815.1 Terriglobia bacterium
GGCGTCATCTGCGGCGCCGGCCGCGGCGGCGGTGCGCGCGTTTTTTGCGCCGGGGGGCCTGCTGGCCCGCACCCATCCCCATTTCGAATTCCGTTCCGGACAACTGGAAATGGCCGAGCTGGTGGCCGAGGCCTTCCGCGAAAGGCGCCACCTTCTGGTTGAGGCCGGCACCGGCACCGGCAAGACTCTGGCTTACCTGGTTCCGGCGTTGCTGAGCGGCCGGCGAGTGGTGGTTTCCACCGGCACGAAGAACCTGCAGGAACAGCTTTATCAGAAAGACATCCCGTTTCTCGAGCAGCACCTGGGGCGGCCGCTTCGTGTCTGCTACATGAAGGGCCGCAACAATTATCTTTGCCGCCAGAAGCTCTACGAGATGACGGCGCAGGCGGCGCTGCCGGTGGACCTGGCGGAGGCGCTCGCCGGCGGCGTGGCGGGAAACCTGCCACGCGGACGGGACCACCCGCCGGATTTCGTCGAGCTGGCGATCGTGCGGCAGTGGGAGCCGCGGACCGAAATCGGCGACCGCGCCGAGCTCGAGGCGCTGCCGGAATCGAGCGCGCTGTGGCGGCGCCTCGATGCCCGCCGCGAAACCTGCACCGGGCAGAAGTGCGAGCAGTTCGAGCGCTGCTTCCTGACGCTGATGCGGCAGCGCGCGCTCGAATCGGATTTGATCATCGTCAACCATCACCTGTTCTTCGCCGACCTGGCGCTGAAAGCGGCGGCCGGCCCGGACGTTCCGTTTCTGGGCGTCATTCCCGATTACAGCGCGGTGGTGTTCGATGAGGCTCATGAGCTGGAGGACGTGGCCGCGCAGTATTTCGGGCTGAGCGCCAGCAGCTACCGCGCCGAGGACCTGGCCCGCGACTGCGAATTTACGTCGCGGGCCCGCGGGATCTCGGCGCCGGAGGTGTTCCGGGCCGCCGCCGTGGCCCGCGAGCGCTGTGGCGAGCTCTTTGCCCGGCTGTCAGCGGCGGCGGCAAATACGGACGAAGACGGCCGCTTCGGGTTCGATAATCGCGACGAGTTTGTCGAGCGCCACCAGGCGGCCTATGCCGGCGCGCTCGGCGCGCTCGAAGGCCTGGAGGCGGCGCTCGCCGCGCTGCGGGAAAAACCGGAGGAGGTCCACAACCTGGTGCGCCGCGCCGCCGAGTTGCGCCGCGACCTGCGGGTGCTTGTCGAAAGCAGCGAGCGCGCCTACGTCCACTGGATCGAGCGGCGCGGCCGCGGCGTTTTCCTGCAGGCCACGCCGATTGACGTCGCTCCCATCCTCTCCGAGGCGCTGTTCGATCGCCTGGATACCTGCGTGCTCACGTCGGCCACTCTCTCGGTGGCCGGCAGCTTCGACTTCGTCAAGCGGCGGCTGGGGGCGCGCTACGCGCGGGAGCGCATTCTGGACTCGCACTTCGATTTCCGCAGCCAGGCGCTGTTGTACCTGCCGGCGGAGCTGCCCGATCCGCGCAGCACGCAGTTTTCAGCGCGGGCGGCAGCGGAGGTCTGCGGCATCCTCGAGGCCACGCGCGGGCGCGCCTTCGTGCTGTTCACCAGCTACCACCAGATGCACCGGGTGTACGAGATGGCCGCTCCGCGCCTGAAGTTTCCGCTGCTGGTGCAGGGCACCGCGCCGCGCACCGCGCTGCTCGACCGCTTCCGCAAGCTGCCCGGCGCGGTGCTGTTCGCCACCAGCAGCTTCTGGCAGGGCGTGGACGTGCCGGGCGAGCAGTTGAGCTGCGTGATCATTGATCGCCTGCCGTTCGCGGTTCCGGGCGACCCGGTGGTGGCGGCGCGCCTGCGGGTGCTCCGCGAAGACGGCGGCGACCCGTTCCTCGAGTACCAGGTGCCACAGGCCGTCATCGCGCTCAAACAGGGGTTCGGACGCCTGATCCGCAGCCGCACCGACCGCGGCGTCCTGGCCATCCTTGACCCGCGCATCCTGACCAGGAACTACGGTACAATTTTCCTGGAGAGCCTTCCCGACTATCCATCCACCCGCGACCTCGGTGAAGTCGAGAGGTTCATGAATCAGGAGCAGCGACAGAATGTTCGAAGTCACCGTTGAGAAGACCTTCTCGGCCGGCCACGCCCTGCGCGGCTACCGCGGCAAGTGCGAGAACCCGCACGGGCACAACTACCGCGTGCGGCTTACGCTGCGCGGGGGCCAACTGGACAGCATCGGTCTGCTCTACGATTTTCTGCCCCTTAAGGCCATGCTGAACGAAATTTCCGAGCGGCTCGACCACCAGTTCATGAACGACATCGCCCCGTTCGACGTGCTGAACCCGTCGGCCGAAAACCTGGCCGAGTACTTCTACCAGGAGAGCGAGCGCCGCCTGGCCTTGCAGCACCCGGAGAACGGGGTGCGCGTCGCCTCGGTCACGGTGTGGGAAACTGACACAACCACGGCCACCTACACGCCGGACTAAGCTAGGGATACCAGCCGCACTCCAGATGAGTCTGCTACATTTTGTCGGCCCAGCGGATGCGGCCGGTCATCTGCATCACCACGAACAGCGTCAGGATCGAGCCGATCGTCACCGCCAGGCCGGTGAGCCCCTTGAAGAAAAAGGCATAGGAAAACAGAACCAGGTAGATGAACTGAGAGAGGCCGGCCTCGAGCGCGGCGAAGCGGATGCCCACCGCCAGGCGCAGGTAGCTGATCACCAGAAAAATCGAGACGGCCGAGCAGATCAGGAAGGCCGCGTGGATGGAGATGTGGTCCACCAGGTAGGCCAGCAGCAGGTGGAAGGCGAAGAACGCGGCGGCCAGGAAAAAGTAGTTCATGGGGTGCAGGTCAATCCCGCGCAGCGCGGTGATGATGAACATCAGGAAGAAGAAAAAGAAAAGCGACACCGGCGCAAAGAAGCTGATGCGCCCGGCGAGCGGCCCCGGCTGCAGCCTCTCGGGCATGACAATGCCGATCTGGAAGCCCGAAACCAGGTTCTTGTAGGACCAGGTGAGCGCCCAGCCGCCGGGCGTCTCGCGCTTCCCGGTGGGCGAGACGGTGTTGTCGGGAAAGTCAATGTCGCGGAAGTTGGTGAGCGCGTTGAGGGTGAAGTTTCGCACCTGGGCCACGTCGCCGCCGAACTTGTAGCGCCAGCTCTCCAGCCCCTGCGAGCGGTAGGAAACCTTCAGCACGGCCGTTTTCCCCGCCCCGACACGGGCCGAGCCCACCGCGGCATTCTTCTGGTTGGAGACGGCCAGCGGCGCGCCGTCCACGAAGAACAGCAAGTCGTCGTAGATCGCCTGCGCCGCCGGATAGTCCAGGGTGAAGATGACCTCCCGCTCGCTGTCGCTCGGGTTGCGGAACCCGTACTCGCCGGCGAACCCGACCTTGTAGACGCTGTACCAGAGCAGCCCCTTCTGGCGGTATTCCAGGTCGAGCGAGACGTCCACACGGCTGCTGTCGAGCGGCAACTCGACGTCGCTCCTGTCCTGGACGATGCGGCGGTAGGGCTTGCCGTTTTCCGTGCCCTCCACCTCGCGCGGCGTCACCAGCTCATAGCGGGCGGCCGGAGGCGCCTGCTCCTGCGGCGCGCCCCAGGAAGAGGCGACGCGGCCGCGCAGGCCGGCCT
>JBKKAI010000025.1:0-2650 GCA_046714815.1 Terriglobia bacterium
CCCGCTCTGGTGGACGATCGCATCTACCTTCGTACACGTTCCGCGTTGTATTGATTCTCGGATCGCGACGCCCCGCCTCGCCGGCGCTGATGCTGATCCTGACCGCTGGCCGCGGGGAACGCGATACAATCTTCGATGACCGAATCTTCCGCCCCGGTTCGGTCAGAGTTTTTTGAGGATGCTCTTCCAGCGGACCCAGGCTTCCTCGCGGGCCTTCTTGTTGGCCTCGACGGTGTTGGCGGGGTCTTCGCCGGCGCGCATGAAGCCGTGCCCCGCTCCGTCGTAGGTGACCGGGTCATAGGTCTTGCCGGCCGCCTTCGTCAGTTCGGCGCTCTTCGGTATCGTCGCATTCACGCGGGCATCATTGCCGCCGTAGAAGCCATAGACGGGAGCTTTTATCCGGGCGATCGCCTCGGCGCTGTCCGGTCCCGTGCCGTAGAAAACGAAGGCGGCCGCCAGGTTTGCCCGGTTTGTCGCCAGGCGAAAGGTCTGCCCGCCCCCCCAGCAGAACCCCGCCACCGCAACCTTGCCATTGGCCGCCGGCAGCTTGGCCACGTAGTCGGCAACGGCACTCAGATCCGCCGTCACCTGTTCCGGCGGCAGCTTGGCGAAGGCCTGGCCGATCCCGGTTGGATCGGTGAAGTCAGGGGTCCGGCCGCCATTGGGGCCCATGCCGGAGAGCAGGTCGGGAGCAATCGCGATGTATCCGGCTTCAGCCAGTTGGTCGGCGACGCTGCGAACCCAATCGGTGAGCCCGCGATTCTCGTGGATGACGACGACGGCCAGCGCTTTGGTCTTGACCTCGGGATACACGACAAAACTATGAACGGTGCGCTCACCGTTTTTCACCAACGCCCATTCCTGGTGGCGTGGCGATTTCTCGAGCCGCTGCTTCGCCCAATCCTGAGCGAATGCCGAAACAGAGACGAGCAGCACAGCCAGTACAAGACACGCTTTTTTCATATGGAAACCTCCGTCCAAGGCTACCATTGCCGGCTGCCCGGCTTCTACTCCGCCGTCTTGCCGGCAGTGGCCTTGGCGACTTCGACGGCGAACACGTAAGTGGGTCCGAACATGTTGGAGCGGAACACCACCCACTTCTGGTCGGGGGTGAAGCTCACGTTGGGCTCCAGACGATACTGGTGCTTGGACATGTTCACCAGGCGCTCGGCGCGGAGCACGCCCGGTTGGACGAAGCTCTTGTCCTGAAGGCCGCGATTGGGAATCAACTCGGGGCGGAACAGGTAGATCCACTGGCCGTCGGCGGCGCGCGCAACCTGTCCGGGATCGCCGCCGTCACCGCACAAAAGCTTCCCGTCGCGCGTGACGTTGAAATGGATGGACCATTCGTTGCGCTGCAGGTGATACCACTTCCGCTCGCCGGTTTCGATGCTGTAGGCCGCCAGCCAGAAGTCCTCGCCCCGTGGCGTCTGCAAGTCGTACCAGATGGTTTGGCCGTCGGCGCTCCAGAACTCGTGCCCCCAGATCTCCATGGCCATCGTTCGGGTGTGAATCTTCCGGAGTTCGGCGCCGTCGGTTCGGATAGTCCAGATGCGATCCACCTTGTGCCAGGGCCCTTCGTGGCAGAACATGAGCAGCGAGGGGTCGGTCGGAGAGAACAGTAAATGGTTGAGCCAGTCGTTGGCTTTGTGGATCGTCTTGATCTCTCCGGTCCCGATGTTAACGGTGTAGAGACCCATCGGCAGGCGGGCCGCCCAACGCTCCTCCATCATCTGACCCTTGTTGGCGGGTTGATCGAGATTGCGTGTCTGCTGCGTCTGCGGGCGGTTGCGGCCATAGTCCTGCCCGTCGCCCTCGATGTAGGTCCCGGCCAGCAGGGTCTCATCGGCGTTGACCGTGGAGAGGGAGCCGCGGGGAGGCAGAGCGGCGATTCGGCGCGTTTCCCCGGTGTCCACGTCGGTCCAGAAGACCGCGCCCTCCCGGAGGTAGTAAACGCGCTGCGTCTTGCGGCCCGCGTCAATCAGGCGCACCCGCCCCTGAACCACGTGCCGGGCCTGGCGCGAGGCCAGGTCGAGAACCGAGATTCCCTCCGCGGTGGTGTAGACGAGCTTCTTGCCATCGGCGGTGTAGCCGTTCTGGTTGAAATAAAGGCTGGCGCTGCCGGGTTCGCGCGTGAGGCGGACGACGCGATGTCCGGTATCGGCGTCAATCCATTCAGTGGGCGGCTCGGCCGTTTGCGCGCCCAAAGGTAATGCGACCAGCAGTAGACACAGAACGAGCCGCCCCAGCACGAACGCCATTTTGCTCTCCTTAGAACGTCAGCTTCAAGCCGAACTGAAATGATCGCGGAGTATTCTGCTGCCCGGTGATGCGGCCGAAGTTGGCGGCGCTGGCGGTGTCCAGCGACGGCCCGTTGAAGATGACCGAGTTGGTCAGATTAAAGGCTTCGGCCGTGAAGTCCAGATTGATCCGTTCGGTGATCCCGAACTGCCGCGTGACGCCCAGGTCCTCGTTCCAGAAACCGGGGTTATACAACCCGTGGGAGCCGGCCCCGGGCGTGTCGCCGTAAGTGTAGGGAGCCGGATTCATGAACGCCGTGCGCTCCAGGAAGGCGGGTCTCGCTCCTAGCAGATCGCCGTCTCCCCACTCCCAGTTGATCCTCACCGAACCGTTGAAGGCGGGGTTGTAG
>JBKKAI010000026.1:0-5248 GCA_046714815.1 Terriglobia bacterium
GGGTGGGCGGCTTCAGCTCGGCCGTCTTTGCCGACAGCCTGAAGGACAGCTTCAAGTCTCTGCTGGCCGATCCGGAATCGGCCAGGGGCAGGCTGAAGCTTCTGTGGATCGCCTGTGGCCGCGACGACCGCCTGCTCGCGGGCTCGGAGGCGCTCGCCACGCTGCTCAAGGAAAACAAGGTCGAGCATGAACTGCGCGTCACGCCGGGCGCGCACACCTGGCGCGTATGGCGGCGGCACCTCGCCGACTTCGCGCCACTGCTGTTCAAGCCCTGAGTATGAGACGTGCATGAGACGGCGCCTCTTTCTCCAATCGGTTGGGGCATCTCCGCTTGCGGCGCTGCGCCCCGGCCCCGAGGCCAGGAGAATCAGCGTGCGCGATCTCGAAGTTTTTCCTGTCCGCGTGAATGCGCGGGGTAACTGGATTCTGACGCGCATCCGGACCAGCGCCGGGCTCACCGGCATCGGCGATGCCTCGCACGGCGGTTCGGACCCCTTGAAGATCGAGCTGATGCGCCGCTTCTTCGAGCTGCTGAAAGGCCGCAGTGTGTTTGAAGTGGAGTGGCTGCGAGGCGTTGCCGCGCCGGAAATCGCCAAACACGGCTCGGCGGCGGCCATCGCGTTGAGCGGCATCGAGCAGTGCCTGTGGGACATCCAGGGGAAAGCTTTCGGAGTGCCGTCGTCGGAGCTTTTCGGCGGGCGTCTTCGCAGCCGCCTGCGCAACTATGCCAACATCAACCGCTCGGCCGAGGAGCGCAGTCCGGACGGTTTTGCCCGAATGGCGGAGAAGGCCGTGGAGGCGGGCTTTGACGCCGTCAAGCTGGCGCCGTTCGACGACCTGCCGCGGGCATTAACCGACGCGGCCCGCATCGAAGAGCTGACCACGCTGGGGATCGCAAGGGCGGCCGCGGTGCGCCGCGCGATCGGTCCGGCGCGCGATCTCCTGGTGGACGCGCACAGCCGCTTCGACCTCCATCGCGGCCTGGCGCTGGCCCGCCGCCTCGAGCCGCTCAACCTGTTCTGGCTGGAGGAGGTGACGCCGGCGCAGCCTCCCGGCGATCTCGCGGCCATTAACCGCGCCGCGAAAATGCCCACCGCCGGCGGCGAGGCCATCTACGGTGTTTCGGGCTTTCTTCCTTACATCGCCGCCGGCGCCGTGGACATCGTGATGCCCGACGTCAAGTATTGCGGCGGAATGCTGGAGATGAAGAAGATTGCCGCGATGGCCGAAGCCGCCGGACTGCCGGTGGCCCCGCATGGGCCGGCGAGCCCGGTCGGCAATGTCGCGGCCGGACACGTCTGCGTAACGCTGCCCAATTTTCAGATACTGGAGTATTCATTCGGCGAAGTGCCCTGGCGTGCCGCGTTGATTGACCCGCCCGAGGCGCTCGACAAAGGCTACCTGGCCATCTCCGACAGGCCGGGCTTGGGGATCGCGCTCAACGACAAGACCGTCGCCGCCCACCTCGCCTGAAGATCACTTCTGGTCCACGACTTCCACTCCCGGCGGGATGCGAAATTGGAACATAGAGTTGTCGAGCGGCGGATTGACCACCTCTCCCAGCAGACGAAACTCGGTGACCGCTCCGTCGTTCTCGGTGATCTTGAGGCGGCGGATACGGCTCTGTCCGTCGGTTTCGAGCAGCAGGTCGCGGACGCGGTCATCGGCCCGCTTGGGCCGCAGAAGCAGAACGGAGTTGCCGGGCTCGAGCGGCGCGGTGTCCGCGGCCGGCGAGACACGGAACTCCCGTTTCAGGTTCATGCGCCCCAGCAGGAACCGCAAGGGCATGCGCAGATCGCCGCTTTCTTTGGCCGCCATGCGCGTCACCTGGGCATCCTCCGGGACGTAGAAAAAAATCGTCTTGCCGTCCGACAGGAACAGCTTCACTTCCGGCCGGGAATACTCCCAGCGCATCTTGCCCGGCTTCTTCAGGTACAGCGTGCCGACTTCCTGCCGCGCCGGGGCCTGGGCGTCACTTTTGTAAATCTGGATGAAGTCGGCCTTGAGCGTCTCCAGGCGGTTGTAGCGGCTCTCCAGCGCCTTCACCACCGGCTCGGCCACACCCAGCGCCAGCATCAAAACAACCACCGAAGTCATCCCGATACCTCGGGCTTGAAGATGCGGCAGCCGGCGGCCTCGAAGGCCTCGCGCAGATCCTGGTACATGGCCTCGTCGCGGTAAATGCCGATCACCGAGCCGCCCGAGCCGGCGAATTGGGCTGAAGCGCCGAGGCGGCGGGCCATTTCGACCATTTCGATGTGGCGCGGCGCAAGTTTGTAGAGGCGGCGGCGGCGGTCGAAATTCTGGTTCATCAATTCGCCCAGCCGGCGGTAGTCGCGATCCAGCAGCGCGGCCCGGCCTTTCTCGGCGAAGCGCGCGAAATCCCGCATGGCCTCGACCACCTCCACGTCGCCGCGCTCCCATCGCTGGCGGATGTTGTTGTGGAAGATGCCGGAGATTTCGCTCAGCCGCGTGTCGTAGGCGATGTAAAGCGGAGGGAGCAGGGCGGGGTCCATCGGCTCGTAGCAGCCGTGGCCCCGGGCTTCCATCAGATCGCGGGAAAAGTCCATGTAAACCAGCGTCTCATAGACCTGGCAGACGCGGTCCTGCAGGCCGCCGGGGATTCCAACCTCGTCGGTCTCGACCGAGAGGATCAGGTTCGGCTGCAGCTCGCGGGGAATCTCGAAGCCATAGAACTGGAACAGGGCGCGCAGCGTGGCGGTGATGATGGCGCTGGAGCCGGCCAGCCCCACCTGGCGCGGGATGTTGGAATCGTAGCGGATCGAGAAGCGGTCGTCCGGGAGGTGGACGCCGTGCGTGGCGCAGTATTCGTAGAATTTCTTCAGGGTGGCCTTCACCAGGCGGAGGCCGCCGTAGTAGCCGTGCAGCTTCACGTCCTCGCACAGTTCGGCGAGGCTGTTGAAGGAGCAGCGGTCCTGCCGCGCCAGCACGATCTCCAGCTCCGGCCATTCGTACAAGGCCACCTCGGCCTGGAAGTTGCGCACCGGCAGCGCGATGGTCTTTCCGAAGTAACCATCGGACGGATTGCCCAGCAGCGCGGCGCGGGCGTAGGCGCGGGTGCGGATCAGTCGCATATCAGTCGCCAGGAAGCAGCCGGCGCAGCCGCTCTTTCAGCCGCGGCGCATACTCGGGATCGGCCAGCGCGAACTCGAGAAAGGTCTCGAAGTACGACTGGAAGTTTCCGATGTCGTAGCGGCGCTCGCCGGGCGGCAGCCGGAATCCCAGCAGGCGTTCGCCCCGCTTGCGCAGAAGGCGCATCGCGTCGGTCAGTTGGATTTCGCCGCGTGGATCGGGATCCGTCTCGCGGATAGCGCCGAAAATCAGCGGCGAGAAGACGTAGCGGCCGGCGATCGCCAGGTTGCTGGGCGCCTCCGCGGGCGGCGGCTTCTCGACCAGGTCGTTGATCTCGAAGAAAGTTCCACCCTGCCCGGCGCCTCCTTCCCCGGCGCCTCCTTCCCCGGCATTGTTTGGCGGCAGCGCGCCGGCCGGCTGGACCACTCCGTAATTGCCGATGGTTTCCGGCGCAACCTCCTCAACCGCGATCACCGCGCAAGGACTCTCCTCCTGGAAGATCTGCCTCATTTCCCGGACGGAGGAGGAGTCGGCATGGAGGCCGATAATCGAATCGCCCAGCGCCACCACAAACGGCTCCTCGCCGGCAAAGTGTTCGGCGCAGAGAATGGCGTCGCCCAGGCCGCGCTGCCGCCGCTGCCGCGTGTAAAAGAAATTCACGCGCATCCGCTCGTACTGCAGCTCGGCCAGCAGATCCTCCTTGCCGGATTCCCGTAGCGAGCGCATCAGCTCGTGGTCAAAATCGAAGTGGTTCTCGATCGAAGCCTTGTTTTTTCCGGTGATGAACAGGACCTGCTCGATGCCCGAGCGGACCAGCTCCTCCACCACGTATTGCACGATCGGTTTCTTGCCGACCGGAAGCATCTCCTTGGGCTGCGACTTGGTGGCCGGAAGCATGCGCGTGCCCAGCCCGGCGACCGGAACCACCGCCGACGTGATCAAGTTTCCCTCCGATTGAGTTATGACCTGTAAAACATCTACCACAAAGAACCGCCAAACGCACATCCGGAAGAGATGGGTGTGCCTTTTTGGTTGCGGTTGCCGTTTGCCGCTTGCGGGTTGCTTCCGGGATTACAATTGCGTCATGGCCAATACCGGACCTGCCCGCAGCCGGCGCCGGGCCCTGCGGACGATTGTCATCGCGACATTCGGAGGATTCGACGCATTCCGCGTGGCCGCGGCGTCTCGCCGGGTAACCCGCCCGGCCGCCGCCAGGAACATCCGCTGGGCGCTCGGCGCGGTCACCTGGGTAAACAAGGCCGCGCCGGGTTCGCCCAGGTGGGCGGATATCCTCACCGACATCCGCGATGGCGGCTTCGAGGGCTTCGAGCCTTACACCACCGCAAGGCTCCCGGTGAATGACGAGAACATCGCGCTGCTCGAGCGGCTGGCGCCGCAGCACGGCCTGCGGATGAGCGGCATTTACTGGGCCGACCGTTTTCACTCAGCGGCCGATTACGACCGCCTGGTCAAGGAGAGCCACCGCTTCCTCGGCTACCTGAAGCGCTTGGAGGCCGACCGGCTGATCATCGGACCGCCCCGCCCGACTGGCTCGGATGAACAGGAGAAGCAGTCCATCGCCAATATGGCCCGGCTGATGAACACGGTGGGCCGGATCGCGCTCGATCAGTACCGGATCAAGGTCGGCGTGCATCCGCACGTGAACGGCCTGATCGAGAACCCGCGCCAGATTGATCAGCTCATGGAAGAGACCGATCCGCGCTACTTTTATTTCGCGCCGGACACGGCGCAAGTCTGGATGGGCGGCGGCGACCCGGTGCGCGTCATCGAGAAATACAAGAAGCGGCTGGCCTACCTGCACTACAAAGACCTGAGCAGCTACCACCGCGACCTCAAGGGCTATCAGGACAACGTCGTCGAGCTCGGCCGCGGCGTCATTGATTTTCCAGCCATCCATCGCATCCTGAAAAGCGTCGCGTACAAGGGATGGATCACGATTGACCTGGACAACGCGCGTATCTCGCCGCTCGAAAGCGCCAAAGCGAACCGCGCCTATATCACCGGAACGCTCGAACAAATCTACTCCTGAGCCTGACGACGTTAGCCCGGCGACCCGCACGGCCGTATGGCTTGTGGCACAGGCATTCCTGCCTGTGCCCGCCTGCTACCTTGCTGAAAAACACCGCACAGGCAG
>JBKKAI010000027.1:0-5225 GCA_046714815.1 Terriglobia bacterium
GGTGATCGCCGGCGAGCCGATCCGCGGGAGCTACTGGGCGCACCCCAAGGCCAACGATATCTTCCTCTGCTCGCGCGCCATCCGCAAGTCCGCCGATGTGCTCGTGTGCCGCCTCGTGGATGGTAAAGTGACCTACGTCCATCGTCGGCTGTGGCCGGCGCTGGTGCGGCTCGCGGAGCGGTTTGACGCCGCCCGGATTGCGGCTATCCGTGAAGTTCATACTCCATCGGGGAAGCACGAGGTCCATACCACAGCGTATCCGGATTGGGTTACTGAAGACGTAAGGCGTGCGGCTGAGGAACTCACGGAGAAAGAAGCGGCTTTGCTCCTCCCGGTGGTTTCTGAGGTGAGCCCGCGCAAGAAAAGGCGTACGCGGATCTGATTCATGAAGTCTTCACCGAAACGGAAGCACTGGAGCCTCTTGAAGGCGCGGCTTGACGAGTTCGATCGAAAAGGTCTCTTGGAACTGATTCGTGACCTGTACGAGGCGAGTGCTGTGAATCGCCGGTTTCTTGACGCGCGTTTGCTCGGCTCTGAAAGCGCCATCGAGGAGTACCGGCAACTTGTCGCCGATGCCGTGTTTCCCGATCCGTTCAGCCGGAATCCCATACGTCTTCGCGACGCGACTGCCGCCATCACCGAGTACCGGCGATCAACCGGCAATCTCGCCGGGACCGTTGATCTGATGCTCACCTTCATCGAGGCCGGGACAGAGCAGGCGGCAGATCTTGGATACGGAGATGACGCCTATTTCGCGGCGCTCGAGAGAAAGGTGGACGAAGTCGTGAAGTCATTGCCGGCGCTCCCGGCTGACGTCCAAGCGCAGGCGATAGCCCGTCTGGTTCGTGTTCGAGACCGTGCGAAGCAAATCGGTTGGGGATACGGCGACTACCTCGATGACGTGGTCGAGGGGTTGCCCGCGGAATCTTAAGGGCCGGTTCAATCGGACAACCTGCGCGGCCTAACCGGCGGCCGGACCCGACCGCGGCTGAAGCCGTCGGGCTGGCTGTCGCGCTCCCGCCTATTTGACAACCCGCATCTGCATGACCATAATTATGGTCATGGGCGGCAGGCTGCCGTTTGCCCTCGTCTACGATCCGGCAGTTAAAGCGCAGTTGCGCGCGATCGAGCCCAAGTATCGCAGTCTGATCCGGGCTACGATCGAAGAGCAATTGCGGTACGACCCGGAGAGGGAAACACGCAACCGAAAGCCCTTGCAGCGGCCGGTGGCGTTCGAAGCGACGTGGGAGCTTCGTTTCGGTCCGAACAACCGCTTCCGCTTGTTCTACGCGGTGAGCCACGCACCGAGGGAAGTGCAGATCCTGGCCATCGGCAGGAAAGAACGAAACCGGCTGATCGTCGGAAGAGAGGAGATGCCGTTTATGAAGATCGCTTCGGTGGCGGACGTCAAGGCACACTTCAGCGCTTACTTAAGGACCGCCTCGCAGGGCCCGGTGGTCGTCACTCGGAGCGGAAAGCCGGTGGGCGTCCTGCTGGCGGTGGACGACGAAGAAGAACTGGAACGCCTGGTTTTGGCGTATTCTCCCCGGCTGCGAACGATTCTGGCTGCCGCTCGCCAGCGGCTTCGAGCAGGGGCTGGCATTTCCCATGAGGAGTTGTGGAAGCAGTTGGAAAGCAGCAAGCAGAGCAAGCGGTAGCATGTTTGCGGCGTTGCGCGTGGCGCGCCAGGTCCAGCCTCGCGCTTCTGTTGCCCGACACTGCGGAAGGGCAAGCCTTTCCGCACAGCCGGGCGGCGGAGCCGCCCAACTCTTCATGCGGGCGGGGCCGGCGCTCCCAGGATCAGGACAAATCAACCGCGACCACTTCGTGATCCAGAATCGAGGGGACCGTCAGGCTGATGGATCCGTTCGCCTCCTGCACGCGAGGCGTCCGGCCGCTGACCAGTAACTGCACCTTTTTCGCTCGGCGGCCATCCGGCAGCCGAATACTTATGTTCTGCGGCGGCGTGGGAATGAACTCCCGAATCGGCCCTTTCATCATCATCGGATTGGTGAGGTTGACGAGGTGGACCGTCAGCGATTCCTTCTGCCGCCACATGGTGACATCGAGCGTGCCGGGACCGGTCACGACGACCGGCCGGGGCTCGTTGGCTGCCCAGTCCACCGCATTCCGCAGCAGCTTCCAGTGATCCACCGCCAGGACTTCCCAGAAGGTGCGATCAATGTCCCACGGGAAGTAGACGATGCGTCCCTGGCCCGCTTCCCGCGCGAAGACTTCGGGAATGTCGGTCTTCGCAGTGCGAGGGTAAACCATCTCCATGGGGAGGTCGGGATAGGACGGAATCAACGTCAGGGGCGGATTCGGGTAACTGCCAAGGGTCCGTGTGTGGACGCGCGAAACGCCGTTGATGATGCGCTCGGCGTCGTCCAGGCCGGCGAGAATCGGATGACGCTTCCCGGCGGCCGCGTCCGACTCGAGACGCAGGTACGAATTTTGCATTCTGGGATCAATGCGGCCATCGAACGACGCTCCGAAAAGATCGGAGAGCCCGAAGTCGGGGCGGCGAACGCCCCACTCGTCGTAGAGCGAGGTTTCATAGGTGGCGACGATGCTGCCACCGCGCTTCACGTAATCGCGAATCTGATCGCACTGCGGATTGGAAAGAGCGGCGATATTCGGAAAGATCAGGACTTTGAACCGGCCGATGTGCGCCGGATCGAGCAGATGATCGTGGACCATCTCGAAGGGGATGCGCGCTTCAATCAGCGCCTGGTAGTAGCCGAGGGTGTGGTCCTCGACCTTGTCGCGCCCCCGCTCGCCGCCGTAATACTGCGCGGTCTGCTGCGAGTAAACCATCCCCACCCGCGCCACCGGCTCCTCGTTGCGCAGGTACCGCTCGTTCCGGTAGTGCCAGCCGTAGATGTCCTCGACCACCTTGAGCCAGCGGCGGTCGTGCAGCGTGGCCGCGAATTTCGTGAACCAGGGCCGGAGGCCGTTGGCGATTCCGTCCAGCACCCACAGCCGGATTTCGGGGCCGGTCTGGACAGAGTCCTTCCAGCGATAAGGCTCCTCGGCGCCGACGCTGAAGATGCCGCCGATCGCCTTGCGGCCCATCGTCGCGCGGTACTCCTTTCCATTCTTCCCGTTCGCCCACGGGGCCGCGAGGCCGCGCCTGGCCTGGCGGTCCGCGAAGAGCGTCGGGGCCAGCTCACCGATGGTCTTCATGTCGAGGGTGCTCAAAGCTCCGCCACCGGTATTGGGAATGTAGCGAGCGGCGGGATGGATCTTGCGAATCTCGGAATCCCACAGGCGCCAGAGCTCGAACAAGCGCTGCTGCCGCCACCCGATGTGGGCGCGCCGGCTGGGGTCCTGCGGGTCATTCGTCCGAGGAAGTTCCAGGCCTGTGGCGGCCTTGAAGTTCCGCTGACAGTGCTCGCAGTAGCACATTCCGGAGCCGGACCAGCGGTTGCTGAAGATCCCGTCCACTTTGTACAGGGACACGATCTCCCTGGTGACTTCGGTCATGAACTCGAAGTTGTAGGGACCGAGAGCGCAGGTCAACCACAGTTCCGGCACCACCGGATGCCGCCGTTTGTTGCCCGCCGCATCCACTGCGATCCAGTCGCGGTGCGCATCGTAGACGTCCTGGTGGGCCGCGTGCGGGTCGGTGCGGGCGATCACCACCATGTTCATCTTGCGGCAGCCGGCCACCAGATCGCCGAACGGGTCGCTCGTGCCGAGCCACTGGCTGCGATGGTGCAGCGGAACCTTCGTCGGATAATAGGCCACGCATCCACCGGCGCTGAGGCACGCGGCATCTGAGTGGGTGCGCTTGAAGTAGTCGAGCCAGAAGCGGAGATCGTACTTGCCCGGATCATCTTCCACCAGCGTCAACTGGGCCCAGCGCATGGGCCGGTCGAACCAGCCCTCCGGCTCAGCGGCGGCGGACGCAGGCCCGGACGCGGCCTCGGACACCGCCAGCGCCGACGCGGCCACGGCCGTATTCCGCAGGAAATCCCTGCGATTAAGGAAGCGGCGATCTGTTGTCGTCATGATGTCTCTCGCTTTCCCCGGCAGCGTCCGGCGCACAGGCAAGAATGCCTGTGCCACATCAACGTGGCTCAGTCTTTCCAGCCAGTGTGGTGCTAGAAGTTCAGCTTCAAACCGAACTGGACCTGGCGCCCGGTCGCGGAAGAACTGGCCAGCTTGCCAAAATTCGGATTGCCGATCGTGAGCGCCGAATTGCTGGCGCTCGGCAGGGTGAACGTCGGCGAGTTCGTCAGGTTGAAGGCCTCGGCCCGGAACTGGACATTGAGGCGTTCCCGCACGCGGAAGTTCTTGAAGAGCGAGAAATCCATGTTCGCCGAACCGGGCCCGCGCGCCACGCGCCGGGCGGCGTTGCCGAACAAAGTGATGGGGTTGCCCCTGGAATTCCGGACCTGCTGCGGGTCTGTGAACGCGGCGGGGTTGAAAAAGCCGTCCACCGACCGGTTCGGCAGATACATGGAAACGCCGGACACGCGATCCGGCACATTCAGCGTGGCGTACATCTGGTTGCCCGAGGGGATGCGGGCGCTGCGAATGTCGGTGGGGAACCCGCTGCGCATCGTAAGGATCCCGTTGACCTGCCATCCGCCCAGGAACCAGTTGGCCGGGCCCTTGTGGTTCAGCCAGCGCTTGCCGGCGCCGAACGGAAGTTCATAGCCGTAATTGAAATTGAACACGTGCGGCACATCGAGCGGCGCGTAGCTTCGCTCTCTCCACAGATTGTAGGTGTCCAGGGGAAGCGTGGTGCCTCCATTCTGGTTAAATGAACTGTCGCCGTTCCCGTTCGACTCGATGTTCTTCGACCAGGTGTAGTTCGTCAGAAAAGTCGAGCCGGAGCTGTAGCGCTTCTCCAGCCGGACGTTCAACGCATTGTAGGTGCTGTTGCCGATGGCCGAATCGAAGCCGACCGAGTTGTTGATGGTGGGGTAGGGCCGGTCGGCCTGGGTGGTGCGCCCCGCCAGAGCGTTCTCGAGGCGGATCTGGTTCAGGTTCTGCCGCGTAATCAGCTTTGTGCCTTTGGTGCCCGAGTAGGAGACCTCGATCATCAGGTTCTGGCGGAGCGCGTACTGCAAACTGAGATTCCACTGCGCCACGTAGGGAGCCGGGACGTTCAGAAAGTCCGGGGTGCGGGTGTTAAAACTGACCGGATTCGCCGCCGTGATGCCGGTGAAACGGGGATCCGTCTGGCCCACCTGGAGCGGCGTGTGGAGAGTCAC
>JBKKAI010000028.1:0-3326 GCA_046714815.1 Terriglobia bacterium
CAAGTCCAGGGCGCGCACGGCGGCGTAGACGCGCTCGGCCGGCGCGCGCACCTCGACGTGGTGGCGCTCGACTTTGTCGTAAATGGGGAGAAAGTCGTCAATAAGCACGGGCGGCGCCGTTACCATATCACTGTGGAAACCGCCGTCGAACTGGATGGTTCCGGCGCTGCTCGGCCAACGGCCGCGACGTGGCCGGTTGACCGGCCGTGTCCGGGCCCCACTCCGCACATTGTTGAGGCATTCAGATGGATGTATGCTTGGCTGCAGACGGATATGGCAACCAAGTACCAGACGAATCAGAATTCTGCTGACGGCACGCGCCCACCGGAAGCGCCGGAAAGCGATAGGCGCCATGGGCGCCGCTCGCGGCGTAGTTCTTGCGGGTCCAACACGCGCCCCTGCAACTGGCCGAGCGTGGAAGGCCACGCCGCCGGCGGAAGCAGAAGCAGGGAGAGTAACCGGGTGAACATTGGCCCCAATCCCTATACGGTCCTACGAGTGCTCCTGGATTGGTGCGCGGCCCGGGCCGAGACTGCATCCTGGCGCTGCGGCAGCAGCATGTAAGTCACCAGCGCCGCCGCCACCTGGCGCCGCCGCGCATCAAACAGGTCCACGCGGCCGACGCAGAGCGTCTGGCCCACGCGCAGCAGGCGGGCGCGGGCCACGATCTTGCCGCCGGCGACCGGCCGCAGATAGTTGATCTTCATCTCCACGGTGGTGGCGGAGCGCTCCCCGCCGAAATAGTTTCCGATGGCGATGCCCACGGCTGAATCAGCCAGAGTGGCGGTGACGCCGCCGTGCAGCACGCCCTCGTTATTGAGCAGCTCCGGCCGCAGCGCGCACTCGATGGTGACGCCGTCGCGGTGGCGGCGAACCAGGCGGATTCCCAGCGTGCGGTTGAAGGCCATTGTGCCGGGCGGCATTATAAGACGAAATCCGATGAAACTTTCGCCGGGATCGGTCGTCTAAAGCTAACTGTAAGGGAAAGAGAAAAAAGCCTTCGTGCGCGGCAACGCACGAAGGCTGGCGACACTAAAAAACCTGAGGCTCTGCGGGCGACAGGGCTTTTGTGTCCTGTTAAAGGTAAAACAGCCGGACTTGGCTGTCAAGACGACCCTGGGCCTCTTTTCCCCGCTGCGGCGGGCAAAAGGAGGAGCGATGCGTAAGACGTTCGTGATGGCCCTGCTGCTGGTGACCTTCACCGTGGGAGCGGCGGCGAAAGACAAGCACTGGGTGAAGCTGTACAACGACGGCACGATCAACGGCTCGGCGGTGAAGGCGGGCGAGTACCGGATAGTGGTGGAAGGCGGCGAGGCGGCTTTTTTGCAGGGCAGGAAGGAAGTGGCCCGCACCGCGGTCCGGGAAGAGAGCGCGGAGAAAAAGTTCGACCGCAACAGCATCGTTTACGAGGGCGAGGTGATCACCGAGATCCGCCTGGCCGGCAAGAGCACCAGGCTGGTGCTCAGCCCCGGCGCCGTCGCTTCGAAAAAGACCGAGAAGCCGGCGAAGGCGAACTGAACAACAGAAGTCAGCAGCCAGGAGCCAGTACAAAGTCCGGCACAGGCCACTCTCGCCTGTGCCCGGACTTTTTTCGTTGGAGCTCGGACCTTCGTCGCTGGGCAGCGGGCATGGGCGGCCCGAAATCATTTGCTCGTGGCGGTTGTCCTGGCCAGGCACGCATTCGGGTCCGGGCCGCGCTCCAATGCCGACTGCCGCGCGGCTGTTTCGTTCAAGTATAATGGGCCGGGGAAGCGTTCATGAAAAATCCAGGGGCCCGGGCGCCATGGCCGGCTGCCGCCATTGCGGCGCTGCTGTTGGCGAACGGGGCATTCGGCGGCAACTGTCTCATTCTTCCTTTTGAAAACCAGACGCGCAACGCCAGTCTGGAGTGGATTGGTGAAAGTTTCGTGGAAGGGCTGGCGGACGTGCTGGCCTCGCCCGGCCTGCACATCGTGACGCGCGAGGAGCGCGCCGCCGCCTTCGACCAGTTGGGGATTCCCGCGGCCAGCATCCTGAGCCGCGCCACCATCATCAAGCTGGCCGAGATGATGGATGCCGACTCCGTGGTCCTGGGGCAGTATTCGCTTCCGGACCCGAGCCGGCTGCAAGCGGCGGCCCAGATTTTGGAGATGAGAGGGCCGAAGCTCAGCCCGCGGATGATGGAATCGGGCCCATTGCGCGACCTGCTCGGCGTCCAGGAACGGTTGGCGGTCACGCTTTCGCGCGCCCTGTCGGCGCAGCCGATTCAAGGATTGCCCGCGCTGGCGCCCGCTCCGAGATCGCACGCGCCGCTGGACGCCTGGGAGCATTACATCCGCGGCCTGACGGCCTCCACCAGGGCCCAGCAGACCAGATACTTCCGGGAAGCGGCGCGCCTCGATCCGGCGTTCAGCCGGCCGGCTTTTCATCTCGGCAGAATCTTCTTCCAGGCGCGCGATTACTCGACCGCCATCCCCTGGCTCTCCAAGGTGAAAAGCGAGGAGAGCACTTACCCGGAAGCCGAGTTCCTGATGGGCATCTGCTACTTCTTTCAGGAGGATTACACGAAAGCGGAGGCGGCATTCAAGCAGGTGGTCGAGCGCGTGCCGCTCGGCGAGGTATACAACAACCTGGGCGCGGCGCAGTCGCGGCGGAACCGGTCCGGGGCACTCGACAACTTCCGCAAGGCCGCCGAGGGTGACCCGAGTGACGCCGATTACCATTTCAACCTGGGCTATTGGCATTGGAAAACGGGCCAGTACGCCGCGGCCGTCCGGCGGCTGCGCCAGGCGCTCGAGAGCCGCGCGCAGGATGTAGAAGCGCGGGCGGTGCTGGCGAAGGCGCTGGAGCGCGCGGGCAACACCGCCGAGGCGGCCCGAGAACGCGAGATTCTGGCACGAAACCCGGCGGCGGCGCGCTTTGCCGCCGGCGATGACAAGGCGCTGGAAGGGCTGGAACGGATCAAGCGCAATTACGACGAGATGAGCTTCCGGCAACTTCGAACGACGCTCGAGACCATCGCTGAAGAAAGCCTGTCGCGGCAACCGCCCGGGCAGCACGCCGAATCGCACCTGGAGCGCGGCCGCGAGCTGTTCCGCGAGCGCGAGGATGCGGCAGCGCTGGCCGAGCTGCGCGAGGCGGCGCGCCTGGACCCGTCGCGGCCCGAGACACACCTGTTGCTGGCGCGGCTGCACGAGCGCGCCGGCCGCCACGACGAGGCCGTCCGCGAAGCGAACCTGGTGCTCGGCCTGCAGAAATCGGTGGACGCCAACTTGTTATTGGCCAAAATCTACCTGGAACAGGGTAAGCTTGCCGAAGCCCGGAAGCATGCCCAGCAGGTGCTGGAG
>JBKKAI010000029.1:0-2935 GCA_046714815.1 Terriglobia bacterium
CCAGGCGGCGCAGGCTGTGGTAGTGAAACGCGACACCGACAATCCGAATCTCGGCCAGACTGTTGTAGCTGATCATAACGTTTCGGGATTCCCCGTAACAGTATCCTACGGCGGCAGGCTGCGGGCAAGGAAACGCCGTACTCTACGCCGCCGCCCGCCCGCGCGGGGCGTTCCCGGCAGCGCCCGGCGAGCAATTCCAGCCGCTAGCCAAAAAGTACCTCGGCGAATGTGACCGGCGCTCTATGGCCATGCTTCGGGCGAAAGGTTCTACTGGATCTATCATGGAGATGTCAAAAACTCAGGCGATGGCCGCCCTGTTTTGTGCGATAGTAATGTCGCGCAAGGGCCGGCGGAGCCTGCCGGAGTGCCTTCGGATCCTGCCGGTCAGCCCGCAGATCAAGTCCATGGCCCTGCGAAGCTGCGAACCGAGATGAGTGAAGCAAGGGAAATCAAAGTCCTGGTCATTGACGACGACGAGATGGCCCTCACTATCATCGGCAAGATGCTGGAAGCCGAGGGCTTTGGCGTGGACGTATCGCTATCGGCGCGGGACGCGCTGAACCGCCTGTCCGAGCGCCGCTACGACGCAATCTTTTGCGACATGTGGATGCCGGGCATGACCGGTAGCCAGTTCTACCAGCAGGTCAAGGACGAGTATCCCCAGTATCGCAGCCGCGTCATCTTCATCACCGGAGATATCGCCTCGGAAGCCACGTGGGACTTCATTGACCAGCGGAAGCTGCCCTATGTGCTGAAGCCGTTCAGCTCGGCCGAGCTGCGGCGCAAGCTGGAAGACGTGATCGGGGACTGGAAGGCGGCGGCGCCCGAGCCGGAGCCTTCGGGCTTCAACCGGCGGCGGCATCACCGCGTGGCCATGAAAGCCAGCGTCCGCGTGCGGAAGAAGAAGTGGGCTACCGGCGGCCCCGATATCGCCGCCATCGTGGACGTCAGCAAAGAGGGCCTTTATTTCATCACCAGCCAGGATTACCGGCTGGGGACCGAAGTGTGGGTGGCGTTTCCCTACACCGGCGCCAATGACGTGGAGCAGGACGGCTATATCGTGCGCGTCGAGAAGCGCGCCGAGGGCAAGAGAGGCATCGCCATCGCCATGGGCCAGGCCGCGGTCAGCGCGCGCAACGCGCTTCTCGGCACCGATGAGGAGCGCCGCCGCAAGCGCATTCTGGCGATGGCCGACATGTCCGGCCAGACTCCGATGCTGGACGCGGTGGCGGAGGAAGTGGCCGTTTCGTCCGAGCTGAAGGCGAAGATCAAGACGGAGCGTGAAGAGGCCCGCCGCCTGGCCGACGAGCTGGAAGACATGAAGGTTACCTACGAGCGCGTCGGCACGCAGCGCGACCGCCTCGCCGCCCAGGAAATCCACCTCAACCTGCAGCTCACCGAATTGGCCGCGGCTAAAAGCGCCATGACCGAAGTGGTGGACGACCTGAAGGAACAGATGGAAGACCTGCAGAAACAGCTCGCCGCCAGTGAGGCGTTCCGCTACCAGGCCACGCACGATTCTCTCACCGGGCTGTGGAACCGCGCAGCGATCCTGGACATCCTGCGGCGCGAGTTGGCGCGTGGCCAGCGCGAAGACACCCCGATCGGCATCGTCGTCGTGGACCTGGACCACTTCAAGAGCGTCAACGACAATCATGGCCACCAGGCCGGCGACGTGGTGCTGCAGGAAGCGGCGCGGCGCATGGTTGCGGCCGTGCGCGATTACGACGCGGTGGGCCGCTACGGCGGCGAGGAATTCCTGATTGTGCTCTCCGGCTGTGACACCGAAACGACGACCCGGCAGGCGGAGCGCATCCGCGAAGCCATCGGCGCCGAGGAAATGGATGCCGGCCCGGCCCGGTTGCGAGTCACCGCCAGCATGGGCGTCGTCACCAGCAGCATCTCCACCGAGTCTGAAGCGATGTTCCGCTCCGCCGACGCGGCGCTCTACCGCGCCAAGCGTGGCGGACGCAACCGGGTCGAGCTGGGCACGGCGGAAGAAGCCCCGCAGAAGACGCCCGCGGCGGGACAAGCCGATCCCCCGGCGCGCACCGAACCGTCCCCGGCTGCGCGATAAGACAACGGCAGGAGAGTTTCGAATGAAAAAGCAGCTTCTTCTTGTTCTCACGGCCGCTGGATTGGCGGTGTCCGTCTGGGCAGACGATTTCTGGGGCAAGATGCCGTTCAAGGAATGGTCGGACAAGCAGGTCGGCAAGATCCTCAACAACTCCCCCTGGGCCAAAGAGGTCGCGGCCGCGTTCAACATGGAGGGTGGAGGTTCCGCTGACGGGTCGCGCGGCGGAGGCCGCCGTGGCGGCAGAGGTGGCGGTGGTGGGATGGGTTCCGGCGGCGGGATGAGTGCCGCCAGCGGCGGCATGGGTTCCGGCGGTGGCATGGGCGGAGCGGCAGGCGGCATGGAAGGCGGCTCGGGCATGGGCGGGGCTCCTTCGGCGGGCACGGGCGGCGGCCCTCCGGCCGTGACTGCCCTGGTTCGCTGGCAAAGCGCGCTTCCGGTAAAACAAGCGCTCGTAAGGTCCAAGTACGGCGCCGAGGCCGAATCGTCCGCGGAGGCGAACCAGATCCTCTCCCACCAGGAAAGTCATTACGTCCTGGTCCTCGACAAGCTCTCGCCCAACTTGTCCCGCATGGACCCGGCCCGCATTCTCGAGCGGATGAAGCCATTGACCGCTCTCAACAGGAAGGGGAAAGAGCCAATCCTGCCGGACGATATCCGGATCGGCTCGACCGCGAAATCGGTCATGATCTATTTCCTGTTTCCGAAGCGTGCGCCCATCACGCTGGAGGATAAGGAAGTCGAATTCGCCACGAAGCTTGGACCACTGGAATTCAAGAAAAAGTTCAAGTTGCAGGACATGGTTTTAGCCGGCAAGCTCGAGCTCTAGAGGCGCCGTGGGCGTGCCGCCTGCAAATGCAG
>JBKKAI010000030.1:0-7743 GCA_046714815.1 Terriglobia bacterium
TTCCAAGGCCCACGACAAGCCGTTCGTCAAGGGGAACTGCGCCGCGCTGCCCCACGACCTGCGCGAGTCCGAGCTGTTCGGCTATGAGCGCGGCGCCTTTACCGGCGCATTGACGGAAAAGCCGGGCAAGTTCGAGTTGGCGGACAAGGGCTGCATCCTGCTGGACGAGATCGGCGAGATGTCGCCGCCGCTGCAGGCCAAGATCCTGCACGTGATCCAGGATGGCGAATTCAGCCGCCTGGGCGGCAAGCGGCAGATGAAGGTGGACGCGCGGGTGCTGGCCTCCACCAACCGGCGGATGGAGGAGTCGGTGGCCAAAGGCGAGTTCCGCGAAGACCTTTACTTTCGCCTGGCCGTCATCAAGCTGGAAGTGCCGCCACTGCGCGAGAGAAAGGAAGACATCCCGCTGCTGGCCAACCTGTTCGTCAAGAGGTACGCCGCGCGTTACAAGAGCCAGGTGGACCAGTTGCCGAAGGAAATCATGGAGACGTTCATGCGTTACGACTGGCCCGGCAACATCCGCCAGTTCGAAAACGCGGTGAAGCGTTACCTGATTGTGCCCGACCGGGAAATGGTGCTGCCGGAGGTGCTTCAGTCAGGCGCTGCGCCGGCGCCGCAGGCGCAGGGCATCCGCCCCGGCAAGGAGCCCAAGGGACGCTCGATCAAGGAGGTGGCGGCCAAAGCCGCCGAGGAGGCCGAGCGCGAGGTTGTGCTGCGCGTGCTCGATGAAGTCAACTGGAACCGCAAGCAGGCGGCGCGCCGCCTCGGCATCTGCTACAAGGCCCTGCTGAACAGGCTGAAGAAGTGGCGGATCGAGTCGCGCGGCAGCGCGGCGGTGTAGCACCGGGTCGCAGCGGCGAGCCTGTGCACGGTTCTTGCAGGGACCAAGGGGGACCGTCAGATGCCTGGCAAGCCGCACGGGATGATCGCCCGCTACCGCGCGAGGGCGGCCGTTCTGCTGGAGGAAGGCGGGCCCGGCCTCCTGCTGGCGCGGGTCGCGAAGAAGCTGGTTTCACCCCTCGCCGACTTCGGCAGTATCTTTTTTTTCTCCCGTGAGCTGGTCCAGAATTTCGTCCTCCCCACCACCGGTGTTTCGCTCGAGCTCCGCCGCGCGTGGGCGCGCGACGTGGGCCTGGTGCTCGAAGGCTGTGATCCGCGCCGCTCCGCCGTTTCGCTCCTGGAGCGGTTCCAGCGCGGCGATTCCTGCTTCATCGCCGTGGATGCCGGCGGGCGTGTGGCCAACTCGCGCTGGGTCGGCGCCGATGGCTGGCGCCGCATCCCCGAGCTGGAAATGGACTTGGTGCTGCGGCCCGGCGAGGCCTACACGTATGATACTTACACGCGGCCGGACATGCGCGGCCACGGCATTGACGGCTTGGTCCGCTGCTTCATGTTCAACGCCCTGCGCGCCGAACATTTCCGCAATGTGTTTTCGTATGTGCGCCGTGATAACCCGCTGGGTTTAAGCGCCACGGGGCGATGGCAGCGTCGCATCGGCCGGGTGTGGTATTTCCGCGCGCGCGGCTCGCGAACGCTGGTGGCCGGCGCGAACGGCGCCGAACTGCCGCTGTTGCAGAAGCCGTTGGGCGAAGCCGCTTCGGAGTTCGAAGTTCAAAGCTCAAAGTTTTAGTTTAAGGCTTGTGGCGAAAGCGAAAGCCCTTGATTTGGCGGCGCGCGGTGGAGACCCTATTCAGCCAGTTTGCGGACCGTGTCCAGCAGTCCGCGCACCAGGGCCTCTTCCTCCAGGTAGGCGTCGGCGCCGCTTTCGCGGGCCTTTTGCTCAAAACCCCCCAGCGGACAGAGTACGATCAGCTTCGAATTCGGGCTGAAGCGCTTTACCTGGGCCACTGTTTCCCAGCGGGCCTTGCCCAGCGAGCGGGTGTTCGCCACGATCAGGTCCGGCAGCACGCGGCCCGCATGGCGGGCCAAAGTGCCGGCCGCGCTGCGGTGCTCCACGATCTGAAGATCCGGCCGGCTTCGGAACAGGTGCACGATCACCCTCCCCATCGAGGTGGGTTTCACCGCCACCAGCACCGTTACCTTGTTGGAAGCCAATATCTGCCCTTTGTCTAGCAGTTTATCGGGACAGCAAAGCACGGCCAATTGGGAGTTTGCCTTAGGGGTGCACCTCTTTCACCTTAGACCATTATGGCGAGAAATTCTGTTCGCGTTTGAGGTCGCCCTGGGAGCGCGTTAGCTGTGGAGAATCCCGTCCCTACTTCTTGGTTTTCGTCAGGACGTCGGAGGAGGACACGCGGATCAGCTTATTGCGGATCGCGTACTTGATGAGCTCGGCGCGGTCGTGGATGTCCAGCTTGCGCATCAGGTTGTACTTGTGCACGTCCACGGTCTTGACGCTGAGGTCGAGACGGATGGCGATATCCTTGATGGAGAGGCCGTCGGCGAGCAGCTTGAGGACTTCGCGCTCGCGATCGCTGAGCGTGTCGTACCTGGTTTCGGTAGGGCCGGTCTTCTTGTTCAGGTGGTTCACGACCTTGCTGAGGGCCGAGGGACTCAGATACTTGCCGCCCTTGTCCACCTCGGTGACGGCATAGATCAACTGCGAAGGCGGAACGTCTTTCAGCACGAAGCCGGACGCGCCGGCATCCAGGCAGCGGGCCACCAGCTCCTCCTCTTCGTACATGGTGAGGATGAGGACCTTGATCTCCTTATTGGACTGCTTCAGGCGCTTGGTGGCCTCGAAGCCGTTCATCTCCGGCATCTCGATGTCCATCAGTACCAGGTCGGGGCGCGCCGCGGGGATGGCTTCCAGCGCCTCGCGGCCGTTGACGGCCTCGCCGACGATGTCCACTGAACCATGCTCGCGCAGCACCGCCTTGATGCCCTCGCGGAACAGGGCATGGTCATCACAGATGAAGACGCGGATTTTCCGGCTCATGGCAGCTCATTTCTCGCTTCGTCTCTCGACAAGCGGCAGGTCCACCTCGATCTTTGTGCCACCCCGCTTTCCCGCCCTGGCCGGCGCGGACTCGATGTGCACGCGCCCGCCCAGGCTGCGGATACGGTCCCGAATCGCCGAGAGCCCGAAGGCCTGGTGCGGTCTCTTGCTGTCCACGGCGAAGCCGACGCCGTCGTCTTCGATAACCATCACGATCACCGAATCCCTCATGCTGCCCAGCGTGATCTTCACGTTGCTGGCGTGGGCGTGCTTGATCACATTCGACAGCGCGCCCTGCACCACGCGGTAGAGGGCGGTCTCGTAGCTCGCCGGCACGCCTTGGGGCAGGGGGCTGTCCTGGACCTGCACCTTGATGTCGGTGCGAGTGGCGAACTGGCGGGCGTAGAGCTTCACCGCCTGCACGAAGCCCACTTCTTCGAGGACGGCCGGCCCCAGGTCCAGGATCAGGCGGCGCACCGACTGGACCGCGGTGCTGACCAGGACCATCGCTTCCTTGATCTTCTGGTCCACCTGGGCGGCCTTTCCTTTTTCCAGGTCCATCGTGATCATTTCCAGATAGAGTTTCAGCACCACCAGGCTGTGGCCGATGTCGTCGTGGAGGTCGCGCGACAAGCGGTGCCGCTCCTGCTCGTCGAGTGCCCGCCAACCCGAGGCGCGGCGGCCGGCATAACCGCTCAGCAGGAAAAGCTGGGCCGCCGAGGCCAGGCGCACCAGGGCCGCCTCCATCCGGCCGCGATCCTTCGTCGCTGGGGAGAGATGGGCCAGGCAGCTTTCCAGGTAATGCGCCACGGCCACCACCGCGTGTTCTTCCGGGATGCCCAGGCCGGCCAGTTCCTCGCTCCGGCGCTCGATAGCCAATTTGTAGGCGTCGAAGTTTCCTTCCCGGAGGTACGGCATCTGCGTCTGGAAAATGATCCCGGAGAGGGCCTCGACGTGGTCCGGGCTCACCGAAAAGCTTTCGAGCCGCTTCACCCATGCCGCGCGGATCTCGCCAAAGTCCGGCGCCAGAAGCTTCAGCGCGCGCGTCAGCGGCTTCGCGGCGCCGGCAAAAATCGTGGCGGTGGGAACGTCGTGCTTCATCAGTTGGGCTTCGTGCGGGCGCCAGCCCCACTCACGGCATTCAGCCGCTCTCCGATCTCCTGTCGGACCAGGTACAGATTGTTGGGTTGCCTCTCCCAGAGGTAGGTGGTCTGCACGATGCGCGCGGCGCTGCGCTCGGCGAAGTCGGCGAGACCGCTGCGTGCCAGCAGCGCCAGGTACTCGTAATCCTCCAGGCCCTCGCGGACGAGCTTCAGCCGGATGCTCTCGATGGGAATATGGCCGCTGCCGCCGATCTCCTCCGGACGTCCCGGGTAAAAGAAAGTCCCGTCGCCGTTGCCGCTGTGCATAAACAGGTCGTCCCAGGGATCGCCCTCGCGGCCATATGCTTCGTTCATCGCGAAGTACAGCTCGCCCTGCACCTTGTATTTCCAGGCGAGCCAGCCCATAACGCGGTTGGCGATAGCCGGCGCGTCCACCATGTAGCTCGGCCAGCCTTTGAAATAGTCACCCTTGGCGCCTCCGGTGCAGCCGTGGCTGGCGCACGATTGATAGAACCATAGGCTCTTGCCCGTCCTGATTTCGGATTTGTAAGCCTCGAAGGGCACCGTCTTCTCACAAAAATCAGGGAACCCCGGCTTCGACTCCAGGCAATTGATCAGCGGCGTCCAGATATCAATGACGCCGGCCAGGGCCGGGTCGAGCGACGCGGTCACCAGGTTTTTCAGCGCGGGATCGGCCTGGCGGGCGAGGCGGGCTTTCGCGGCCACCTTTGGATACACGCTCGCGGGCGGTTCGTCCCAGACATAATTGTACAACCGGTCGCCCCAGCCTTTCTCCCGGAAATGCCGCACCCACTCTTTCCAGTACGCGACCTTTTTCTCGTCGGTGTCGGCACTGCCGTGCGTGCGCAGATCCACCGAGGTCACCTTTGCGCCGGGTAGCGGGTCGTTCGGTCCCAGGACCGTGCCATCGAGGAAGGGACCGACTTCGCGGTCGTACATGCGCCAGTCAATACGGACGACGCCGCCGCCCGCAGCGTTACGCTCCGGGTTGCCGCCGCCGCCGTTGGGCGCGAACGGCGGCGGAGACATGCTTCCGCCGTGGGTGCTGACGCGGTGCAGCAGCGCGGCCCGGGCGTAGATCTGGCTGATCTCTACCAGGTCTTCGTCGCTGGTATAGGCGCCGCGATGCTTCTTCAGAGCCGTCACGCCGTTGAACCCGTACGAAGTGCGCAGGCTGGACGTGGACGGCAGCGTGAAATTCCACACGTTCAGATTCACCGGAAAGGTGATTGCCGTCGCGCCGCCGCCAACCGGAGCGTTACGCTCCGTGTGGCCGCCCGGAGTCCGCTCTGCGTGGCCGCCGCCGGTGACCCTCGCCTGTGCGGTGTACCGGCCTGGCGGCGTCGCCGGCGGCACATAAACTTCCACCCACAGAGGCTGGTTCCGGCCCCGTTTCAGATGGAACGGGAACGCATTACGCACCGATTTCCGGTAGCGGTCCACTTTCGGCGCCAGCGCGTCCGGCCACTCGCCCGAGGTCGCCTCGACCGGCGACGATGACTGCCGGATCTGGAGATAGCGGACCAGGTAGAGTGTCACGTTGTTTCTGCTGAGGACCGCCCCTTTCGGACCGGAAAAGTCGGAAAGCTCCAGGTCCACGTTTTCCACCGCTTCCGCGCCGGCGTTGAGGACTACCTGGAACGACTCAAACTCGTTGCGTGCCGCGTGCAGCTCCACCGAAGGTGCGCGGTGCGCCGGCGCCGGATCGTCCGGCCGCACCTTCACCGTGGCATGGGCGGTCCACCAGCGCACGGCCCCGGCCGTTGCCGCCGGCGGCCACGCGGAGTGTAACGCTCCCGGCGCCGGCGAGACGAGGCCGAGCAGCAAGAGCGCCAAAGCCCTTCGGTGACTCATTCGTGGAACGCTCCTGTCGGCGTGGCGAAGGCCCCAGCCTGCGCCGGCCCCCGGGCGGCCCGGGCGGCCATCAATCCAGCCACGATGCGGCTCAGCTCTTCCACCTTCGCGTCCCAGGACTCGTTATCCATCGAGCGCGAGATGGCCAACTGCGGCCCGCCGGACCCGTTCGTCCGCTCGGCCAGCAGCGACTCCACCTGATAGAGGAAGTCATCGTCGCTTTTTCCCACGCGCAGATAGCCGCCGATGCGCTCGGCTTCGGGCAAGGCCGTCGAAACCGCCGGAAGCCCGGCGGCGAGGTATTCGCGGAGCTTGAGCGGATTGGCAGCCAGCGTCAGCTCGTTGATGACGAACGGCGAGATAGCCACATCCATGCCCTTGCACCAGGCGGGAAGGTCTCCGTAACTCTTGCGCCCCGGCAGGTGGACGTTGGGCAGGCCCGCGACCGGGGCAGGGTCCGTGTCGAGCTTGCCGATAAGGACGAAAGACCACTGCGGGCGGGCCAGCGCCATCTTGCGGACGAGCGCCAGGTCCACCCAATCGGCGATCAGGCCGTAGAACCCCACGACCGGCCGCGGCAGAGAGGCGATTTCCGCGGGTACAGCGGTTTCCGGAGCGCACGCCCGGCGAAAATGTTCGACATCCACGCCATGGGTCACCAGGAAGGTGCAGGGATTCAGGCGGCGCTTGCTCTGCTCGAGGGGCCCGGAGGAAACAAAAACCACGTCGGATTTTTCGATCAGCCGGCGCTCCAGCTCGAGAATCGCCGCCTTGTCTGTGCCGCTGAATTCGGAGTACTCATCCACGCAGTGGTAGACGATAAACTTCTCGCCGAGCGTCCCCACCACGTCGCCGGAGCTGGGGACGAAGCTCCAGGTAATGGGGTTGCGAAATCCCAGGCGGCGGCAGGCGCGGCGCAGGCTGGCGGAAAGGCAGAAGCGGTTGATACGGCGGGCCGCGGCGTTTCCGTGAAACGGCAAAGCGAGCGGCGAAAACACCCACAGGTTTTGCTCGACCCGGCGCAACCCGCCGAGAAACTTGCCGAGCTTGTTGACGATGCGCTTGAAATCGCGCACCGTCGCGGTGGGGTTGCGGTTGCCGATCGAGTTGACCCACAGGACGCGGTTGCGCCGCGCCATCCGCTGCATGATGTGCTTCTTGCTGAGCGGATCGCCGTCCCAGTCATTGCAGAAACAGATAATGTCGTGTCCCTCGAGCATGGTTAGCTGGCCACCTCGGCGAGCTGCTGGTTCGGCCGGCGGGCCGGTTGGAGCGTGCGGTTGATGAACAGCCGGTGCCAGAACTCGAAGACCAGCAGCGTCCACATCTCCTCGTGGCGGCTGTTGCGTCCCTGCTCCTGCTCGCGCACCAGGCCTTCCAGCGCGGCGGAATCCATGTAGCCGCGGCAGGCCGAATCGGGCGCCAACAGCGCCTCCCGCGTGAACCCCTGGAGACTGCCGCGCAGCCACGGCGCGGTGGGCACCGGGAAGCCTTTCTTCGAGCGGGTGAGGATCGGCTCCGGCAGCACGCCGCGCATGGCCTCGCGCAGCAGTTGTTTGCCGGTGCCGCCGTTGAGCTTCGCGGCGGCCGGCAGCGTGGCGGCGAACTCCACCAGCTCGTGATCGAGGAAGGGAACTCGCAACTCGAGCGAGGCGGCCATGGTCATTTTGTCGGCTTTGAGCAGCAGGTCGTCGGGCAGCCAGACCTTGGCATCCACGTAGAGCATGCGGTCGAGCGCGCCCGCGCTGGCGACGTTCCGGAAGTAGGAGTCGAACAGGTCGTCGAGGGGCGAACCGGCCGCGGCCGGCCCGGAGCTTTTGCTCCGGCCGCCGGCGCCGAGCAGGCGCCGCGTCTGTTCCCGCAGAA